>JBBSFP010000366.1:0-3243 GCA_038238625.1 Tepidisphaerales bacterium | reverse complement strand
TCGGAGCTGATGGTAACAACAGCAAATCTGTTTGCGTGCGGAGAGCAAAACGAGTCCAGGTTCTTTGTTTGGATGGGAACGCTTGCGGGTGCGCCGTTGCGGCGGGGATTTCCGGGCCAGGGTGCTGGGCTGATCGCATTTGCCATTTTTCGAGTGCACCTTGCAGGAGTCGAACCTGCAACCTTCGGTTCCGTAGACCGACGCTCTATCCAGTTGAGCTAAAGGTGCGCGTGTTTCACACGGGGGTCAGCCGTGTGGTTGAAGATTATAGCGAAACGTTTCGCTTGTCGGAAGTCCGAGGCGGAAAGTTGGTGTCGTACCGCAGCGAAAATGTCATCCCCTTAGCGCGGCGAAAGTGTCACCCCTTAGCCGAAGGGGAAGTTGGACAAGTAAAAGTTCGCCATCTGCGATCCTCGCCGGGGAAGGTTCGCACTAAAATTGTTGGAATGGGCGGCGATTTTTAATGCGCTGGCCCAAACGACGGGGAACTATAGCGCGATTGTGTGGTCAGCACAGACGAGGCACTTTTATTCAGCCAGTGGGGGCACGGCTGTACGATTGAGCCACAGAACGGGGCGCGGGGGAGCGCTCGCCTTGCCACCGCATCGGTAAACCCTACAATCGCACCCTCTTTTGACCGTTCGCTGGCCGATGGGCTGTTGAGTGTTGAACCGGTTAAATGTTGAACCTGTTGAATTCAATCTGGACTGAAAAGTTCCTGGATTTTGTCTGCTGTTTTTGCAAAGGATGATGAGGTATGAGCGACACAGCCGCCGCGGGGACTATTGGGAAGATCACGCAGGTCATCGGGTCCACCTTTGATGTGGAGTTTCCTGAGGACAAGTTGCCGGCGATTTATAATGCGGTGCGCATTGATTCAACGGGTAGCGGGATCGACATGCACCTGGTGGGGGAAGTTCAGCAGCACCTGGGGGGCGGGCGTGTGCGTGCCGTCGCGTTGGGGTCGACCGATGGATTGCGCCGCGACATGGATTGCATTGATACCGGCAGCGCGGTCACAGTGCCGGTGGGGAAGGAAACGCTGGGGCGTGTCTTTAACGTGCTGGGGGAACCGATCGACAATCTGGGGCCGGTTAATGTGGCGCAGCGCCGGCCGATTCATGCTGAGCCGCCCCGGTTCGAAGATCTCACGCCCAAGGCCGAGGTGTTTGAGACCGGGATCAAGGTGATCGATTTGCTGACGCCGTTCGTTCGCGGCGGCAAAGCGGGTTTGTTTGGCGGAGCGGGTCTGGGCAAAACCGTGGTGATTCAGGAACTGATCGCCCGTATTGCGCAGGCGCACGGCGGGTATTCGGTGTTCGCCGGAGTGGGTGAACGCACGCGCGAAGGGACGGATCTGTGGCTGGAAATGCAGGAGGCCAAGATCGGCAATACCGGCAAGCGGGTTATTGATCAGACGGTGATGGTGTTTGGGCAGATGAACGAGCCACCGGGCGCGCGTCTTCGAGTGGCCCTGGCCGCGCTGACCATGGCGGAGTATTTCCGCGATGAAACGGGGGCGGATACGCTGCTGTTTATCGACAATATTTTCCGTTTCACGCAGGCGGGTTCGGAAGTATCGGCGTTGCTGGGGCGCATGCCGTCGGCGGTGGGATACCAGCCGACGCTGGCCACGGAAATGGGCGAGCTACAGGAGCGCATCACCAGCACCAAGCGGGGTGCCATCACCAGCGTGCAGGCCGTTTATGTGCCCGCTGACGATCCAACTGATCCTGCTCCCGCCAATGCGTTCCAGCACCTGGATGCGTTTATCTACCTGGAGCGTTCGATTGCATCCAAGGGCATTTACCCGGCGGTTGATCCGCTGGCGTCTTCCAGCCGTGCATTGTCGGCGGACATCGTGGGTGAAGATCATTTCCGCATCGCCCGGCAGGTGCAGCAGATGCTGCAGCGCTATCGCGATCTGCAGGACATCATTGCGATCCTGGGCATCGATGAATTGAGCGAAGAGGATAAGCTGACCGTGGGCCGCGCCCGCAAGATCGAGCGTTTTTTCAGCCAGCCGTTTATTGTCGCCGAGCAGTTTACCGGCAAGAAAGGCGTGATCACGTCCATCGCGGACACGCTGCGCAGCTTTGACGAAATCTGCAGTGGCAAGGCCGATGATCTGCCCGAGCAGGCGTTCCTGTACGTCGGTGGCATTGATGAAGTGCGTGAGAAGGCCAAGGATATGAAGTAGCCCCAGGTGCGAAAGAGCGCGCCGCTGGGCCAAAGGTGATTGGGACGGAGCTCTTTTTTCAATTTCCACCTCCCGGACGTCCTTAAAAAGGTTCGCGCAGGGCCTTCATGCGGATTCTACATTTCTATGTTTTGCAAAATATCCTTCAGTTTTCCTGCGATCTTTGATTCTTATTCTTAGCCTTTTCGGCCAGCAGGGCTGCGCGAGAACCACTCGTATCGGCGATGCGGAGCTCAAAACGCAGTTGGGTATGATCGGGCCAAAAGGGTATCGGGAGTGGGAGTTGAAACTTCCTGAAATTAGCCTGACAAAAGCTGGAAGCCAAAGGTTTCACATTCGGAATTTGCCGCGCATTTATCCGAATTTCCGCGATCAGATCATGGTTTCTGAAGTGGACCGACGCAATCCAGATTGGATAGCCGCACCTTGGTACGATACTGCGATCATAATCTCCGTGTGTTCACCGAATGGGCCACCTGTTTATGAAACATCCCATAAACTCGGACAATGGCTTGGTTTACATAGTTCGGTTGAGGATTTACGTGAGATCGATGCATTAGTTGCGACAGAGACCGATTTTGACCTGCTGGTGGCGGTCGAGCATCCATCCAATCGGCGCGGAGACCGCGTACGAATTTATGCAACGGCCACCACCAATGATCTTGAAGATACGCCCAGGAAATTATATTTGCGATCAACCCCAGTCCCGTAGGGTCCGCATCGTGGACCAATTCCTTGGCGGTGGATCGGGAATGGCCCGCGGATGCGGACCCTACATTTCTTCGGACACCCCGCAAAAAGATGTCCGATATTTGATCGCAGATCACTCCGCCCATTACTCCAGCGCACTCAAATCCGCGCCATGGTTGATGTGATAGACGGCGCCGTCGATCACTAGCGCTGGCACGGATTGGACACCCGCTTTCCGGGCCACGCTGACCTGCGCTTTCTGTTGGCCGAGATGAACGATTTCAAGATCGAATTTATTCGGGTCCAGCCCCTCGGCGATGGAGTGTTCGGCACTCACACAAACCGGGCAACCG
>JBBSFP010000365.1:0-3246 GCA_038238625.1 Tepidisphaerales bacterium | reverse complement strand
GACCAAGGCAATTTCAGCGACGAACAGTCCAATCCAAACCGCCATTCCCGAACCAAAGACTGCCCGCATGGCAGCGTCATTGTGGGACACCAGATACGCCACCAGCGCGGTGATACCCAGCCCGGCCGCCATCCAGGCGTAGACGGCGTTGAAAAAATGCGACACCGCCAGCGAGGAAGCATCCGGCGTTGCGTATTGCAGCGGCTCGCGCTGAAAACCGAAAGGGGAATTTGTTGGATACTGTGACACGGTCAATCTCCTTTAATCGCTACACGAGGTATCTAGAGGTATCTAAGAGTTCTATTCTATAGCGGCGAATCGGGCAGTCCACTGCCGACACCGGCGATCAGCTTCTCGGAGGAAGGCGCTTCGATGGGTGACGGACCGGGGGAAAATCGGATCACCCATACCCAGGGGTCGTCATTCCACATCAGCCCCCGTTCCCGGCGCAGAGCGTTCCACAGTTGAATGAACCAACCGATTGGATCGCGCACGTCGGATGGGCACCCTTCGGCACGGGCATCGGCGACGGTCATCTGCTGCAGGCGCTGGGGGATGCATTCTTTGACGTTAAGCACCAATCGACATGCGCGTCGGGGCATATGCAGCGATGGCTTCCATGGACGGTGCCGCGCACCGGTCGGAACGCCGTCGGCTGCATACACAATCGGGCCGCTGGCGGCTGCGCCGCGGTCGAGAAACTGCTCGGCATAACCCCAGGTTTCACGCACCCAGATCTGATCACCGTGCGCAAACGGAGGCGCAGGTAATGGCAGCATGGACGACTCACGCGATGGCTCTGCAGGTGTTGACTGCAGCGATGGCTGCGCCGCCGTTAGCAGCAGCCGCGGGTCGGTCTGACCGCGCTCGTTCAGCACCGTTTGCAGCGCATCTTTCAAATGGCGGGCGAGGTCCTGCGACTGCTTGGGCACCCTCTCCGGCATTCGATTGCTGACCGGTGGCTGTGGCACTATCAGGCGCCGCGTCTCGGTCTTGCGACCAGCCCGGATCGCCAGCACCAGAGGCCCCACGAAGAGCATCGAGCGTTCCCGGCTCACAGATTTCATGCAATCTCCGCCGGAGATAAGGGGCCGGGCGACTCTGGCAGGTTCGATTGACGCGTCGGCCTGCCTTCTAACTTGTCGATCAGTCTTTTCCCCAAGGCCTGCCCGGGCTGCTCGATCAGCCAGAAGGAGATGCTGGCGGCGATTAGCGTCAGCCCCAGCGTTGTGGACAATAGCGTGACCAGAAACCAGATCGGTGGGAAAAAGAAGTGAAAGCGGTTTTGCAGCCAGAGCAATGCCGCTTCGGCTGCCATCAGCATGAGGAAATGCAGCAGGTACGCGCTGTAGCTGACCTTCCCTAGGTAAATCCAGAACCGGTTCACCAGCAACGGGTTTTCATACAGTGCCAGCGAGGTTGCCAGCAGTAGAAAGACCACGCCGTATTCGAAATGGTGGGGAATGTTCTCCAGCTCCGCAGTGGGTAGCCGCCACAGCATGAGCGCGGCGATGAGAAGCATGAGGGTACCGAGGTAACGCAGGGCCGGCGTGCGATCGAGCTCCACCAGATGCGGATACATGAAATAGAAAATGAATCCCAGGCAAAAGACCGGAAGCTGGCTGGGCAGCCAGAAGAACAGGAATGTTTTCCAGGCGTCAAACTGTCCCTGGCTGTGCTGGGCGACGGATTGCGTGGTGGCCGTAGCCGGGGATTGGGCGGAACCCGTGGATGGTGTGTGCCCAGCACGTCCACGAGCCTCGGTGACGGTCGCATCAATGGGAATATCACCTGTTTCGGCCACCGGTGCGGCATCGCGCGCAGCTCGGGCAGTGCGGACGGGAACGCCGGGCCCATTAAGTTGCTGACCGGTCTTCGGATTCCAGGCCGTTACTGAACCAATCTTGAAAATTTCCGGCGTGTGGCGCAGCATCGCGTGGTTCAAAGAAATGCTGAGAATCAGCGCCAATAGTGTTAATCCCAATGCCCACCAGACAGTTCGGATGGCCATAAACAATAGCGGCACAACCAGGTAGAAACTCATTTCAACCGCCACTGACCACCCGCCCGGCACAAGTGCCGAAATCCAGTAAGGATGCAGTTGATTGGTGAACGTAAGCGTTGAGATGATCGCTCCCAGCGAGACGTTGGGAGCGCAGCGCCAAGCCTGATAGGAGCCGCCCCACACCAGCAGGCACAGTGCCACGGCGACGTAAAACATAGGCGCGATGCGCGCGAATCGCCGAATGAAGAAATTCAGGAACGGGCGCTTCTCCCGGCGGGTGCGCCGCGACATCGACAGAAACAAAGTGAAAGCGCTGATGAGATAAAAGAGCTGAACCCCGCGCGCTCCACTGCGGCCTATCTCAACCAGCCATCGCGGCAATGGATCGTGTTTAATGCTGGAAGCGATTGGATTGGATGCGGTCGTGCAATGCACCAGCAACACGCCAAAGATCGCAAGACCGCGCAGGGCATCAACAAATCGCAGCTTCGGGCGGTTTGCACCGGGTCGCGCCGATACACTTGCTTCGGAAAAATCACTAACAACCGTCGATGGCGGCACAGGATCCATGCGCAGCTGGAATCTCCCTTAGGCTCGGGGTCGGATTGTGGCCATTTACGCCATGCCGCCAAGTTCCATTTCGTGCAGCCCCTTGCCGCTGGGGACCATCGGGTAAACGTGTTCATCCGGGGCTACGGCAAAATCCACCACCATCGGACCGTCGTGCTTGAGCATCTCGGCCACGGCGGCGGCGACGTCTTCCTTCTTTTCGCAGCGCATGCCACGCACGCCATGCGCTTCGGCAAGCTTTGCCAGGTTAGGCCCGCGCACCACCGAATGGGAATAGCGCCGATGGTAGAACAAATCCTGCCATTGTTTGACCATGCCCATGTAATCGTTATTAAGAATGGCGACCTTCACGGGGATGTTGTACTCGGCCATGGTGGCTAGTTCGAAGCTGGTCATCTGGAAGCTGGCATCGCCATCGATGTCGATTACGGTTCGCCCGGGCTGCCCCAGCTGCGCGCCGATGGCTGCGGGGAGGCCATAACCCATCGTGCCGAGCCCACCGCTGGTCAACATTTGACGAGGAAAACGCCAGCGATAAAACTGCGCCGCCCACATCTGGTGTTGCCCCACGCCGGTGGTGATCAACGCATCTCCATTGGTCTGGCGATGCAATTCTTCGATCACATACTGCGGCTTGGCGCGCTCGGTGTCATCGACGTAGCGGAATGGAT
>JBBSFP010000364.1:0-3255 GCA_038238625.1 Tepidisphaerales bacterium | reverse complement strand
TATTGCGGGTAAATTTCATTGCGAAAGACAGCATCGGCACCGGTGTCAATCACCATTGCCAGGTAATCGGGTTTACGATCAGTAATCAGGTTCAACAAGCGTTGAGTGAAGACAAACGTTGCCTTGGTTGGTTCCCCCGTGGGGCTCGTTAAATCCCGAAATGGGGCGAAATAAGCTCTGAATATCTGGGCGTGCCCATCGATGATGTAAAAAGTTTTAGACATGTGATTCAGCTTTCGCCCATTATAGAAGCAGGCCATGGCTTGTTCGAGCGCGAGGATTTAAGCGGCAAAATGGCGCCGATAACGCGCGAATTCTCCCTTTTTCTTGACCCCCACCCTGCTTCTCGGATAAATTAGCCCTCCGCGTGTTTCTCACCCTGATTCGCACCGCTCCTCTGGAGGTAATGTAAATGCCCCCCATTTCACAGCAAGGTTCTCGCGCCGGTCTACTCACCGGACTGGTTCTTAGCGCCATTCTCGCCGTCACCTTTCTTTGCACCACGATTTACTTCAACTCGCAGAACAATGCGACTACTCAGCAGAACGCTGATCTGCGCGCCAAATACCGGGACGTGATCGGTGAAAATGATATGGGTGGCACCGACTATCAGTTGCTGCAGGCCGCCAAGTCCCAAATGGCCAGTTCCCCCAACGCGCCGCAAACATTGTTGGCAACTGCCGAACGCCAGCGCGACGACCTCGCCAAAAAAATCCTGTCCAGCGCCAAAGACTATAACGAGGCAATGACGGCCGCAGACGCTTCTACTAACAATCCCGCCAAGGCGCTGGAGCCCATGGGGGTGACCGTGCCCAACACCGGTGGGATTTGGCCGGTTGTGCAGACGCTGGTCAAGACGATTCAGCAAAAAAATTCGCAACTTGAACTAGCGCAAAAGAACGTTAAAGACGCCAACGAAAAGATGTTGGCAGCCGTGGAATCACACAAGAAGGATTTGGCAGATCGCGATGCGAACGTTGGCAAGGTGCAGCAGGACGCTGCCGCGCAGGTTAGCGCCGCCAACGAGGTGGTAAAGGCCAAAGAAGCCGCAGTGGATGAAGAGCACAAAAAAGCCGAAGGTGCCGTCACCGACAACGGCGCACAGCTTCAAAAGCTGGTTGCCGAGATCCAGGCGAAGACCTTGGATATCGCGAAGGTCACTAAGAAAAATGATGTGTTGCAGCATCTGGTTGCAACTCACCATGTCGACCCGAAGGACCCGATCATCCGTCAACCTGATGGCAAAATCATCAAGGTTGCAAATCAACAGGATGTTTATATCGACCTGGGCAGCATCGATCACGGCGTATCGCCGGGCCTGACTTTTCAGGTTTACGACCGCATCACCGGCGTGCCGGGCATCGGTTCGGAAACTGACCCGATCAGCAACGACAACCTTCCAGTTGGTAAGGCGTCCATTGAAATCATTCGCGTGGGACAAAATTCGTCTGAAGCGCGGGTGACGCGCTTAAAGCCCGGTGAATTCCTCACCGAGGGCGACGTCATCGCCAACATCGTCTATGACCGCAACGCCAATTACAATTTCTTTGTGTATGGTGATTTTGACCCGGAGCGCTCTGGAACCTGGAATGCTGCCAAGGGTGAAGTGATCAAGAGCCTTGTAAAGCGCTGGGGCGGTACCGTAGTTGATCACGTTGGTCCGGACGTCGATTTTGTGATAATCGGGCGTGAACCAGAGATTCCCAACTTCAGCAAAGAAGATCTGGAGCGTCCTGAGAATAAGCTGATTTACGACAACAAAAAAGCGGCCTTGGCCGCCTACACCGCAGTGCTGAACCAAGCCAAGGAACTGACGATTCCAATTCTGAATCAGAACCGGTTCCTCTACTACACTGGATATTACGACCTGGCCAAGCGGTAAATCGCGCCTGCCGCGTTTGAGCCGCCGAATCCCGGTGATGGAATCGATTCACCGGCGGTAATGATCGCAGTAATCATTATCCGGGCCGAGGTCTTGCAGTGCAGGTCCTATTTCCCGGTGGGTATTGAATGTCTTTCAATACCTTCAGAATCACGGGCTCATTTCAGGGCCAGCTTTCTGATCAAACTCTCCACCACCCTCTTATCAATTTTCAGGCCCTTCTTTCCAGCACATCGGCTCAACACCGACGGGCAAAGCATCAGCACCAGGGGATTCTCCACCACCCTCGCATCGTCCACTTTCACTTCTGCGAGCGTTCGGATCGCTTTCAATTCGGCCTTCCGCAGCGGAATTTTCTTAAGCAATTCCTTGGTTAATTTACCGGCATGGTTCAGCGTCTTTGCGGACCTGGGCTTCCTTTGGCGCATGCCGACGAAGGTCAGCAAGACTACTAGTCCCACGGCCCCGACCAGCACGCCCTTGATTGTTTTGTCGCCCATCCCCGGATCGTGGCTGTTGCCCATGTTGTCGCTGATGCTTTTGAAAACCTCATCCTGCGTGGGCGCGGCCGAGACGGGTGCCTGCGCCACCAGGAAGGCGACGGCAACCAGCCATTTCACAAATATTAACTGTGTCTTCATCCGGCCGCTTTTTCCTTTTTCCTTTGCACCAGGTCCGCTACCGCCATGAGCACACCTAGCGCGTATCGGCGCACCCGCACGTTGCCATCGTCCTTGGCAAGCTTGCCCACTTCCCCGAGCATTTGCCACCACCCAATTTTCCGCAGCGCCCACAATGCCGATATGCGGTGTTCCGGCCGCTCATCGCGAAGCATCTGCACCAGCGCCCCGGACGCATTTTTGACTCGCATGCGGTGTAGCGCCTTGATGGCGTTGGCCCGTTCCCGGCTTTCCGGGGAGCGGGCTCGTTGCGCCAGCAATGGCAGGAATTGCAGATCCTGTCGATGCTCAAGCACTTCGATTGCATTCGCCCGCACGCGCGGGTCAGCATCCACCAGCGTCCGCTCCAGAAGCGATTCAGCCGCTACGACGGGCAACTCGCCAAGCACGCTGATCGCCTTACTGCGGAGTTTGGCGTTGCCATCTGTGCACAACTGCGCCAACGCCGGTCGCAAGCTCTCGGCGATACCCAATTCATGCGCAATCTGCATCGCCTTCAATCGCTGTTCCACCGGCCCGCTAAGGAGTTTGCGTGAAAGTCTTTGGCTGGCATCGGGCAGCATCTTCAGCATGGCCCGTCCCGCGCCCTTGCGGGTGTTGGGATCCAACCGATCAAATCGCTGCCAGAAATGCTCAAATCCGGCCTGCCCGATCGAGCGGCTCACCACACGCCTCACCGATGCGGGGGCGCTG
>JBBSFP010000363.1:0-3281 GCA_038238625.1 Tepidisphaerales bacterium | reverse complement strand
CTGTATTCCAACAGTCAAAGTGGCTCACGCGGCGTGGCGGGGCAGTATGTGAAATTTACCACGCCGGTTGTGGCCAATGGAAAGGTGTATGTTTCGACGCAGACGGGCATCGCCGTATACAGCGTCCTGACGCGCTCAACACCAAGCGCGCAATCGGCCCGGCAACCCTTGTTTACCAGTTTTTCATTAAAGCCGATCCCTGCCGATACCAGGCCCACGGGCGACCAATCAGTGTTGGCATCCCCCGATCCATTGAACTTTTGATAGCTAAACGTCGATTGCCACGAACTTTTGCAGACTTTGCACCAGTGATGTGAGATCATATTCGCTGCGTGCAAGGTCGACGGTCAGGAACACGCCCTGGTTGTGATCGGATGCGATGATTAGATTCTTTTCTCCGTTGCGGGCAAACCCCGAATCCTGGGGCTGATGCCCGGTCACAATCAGCTTCGCACCTACTTTTTCTGCAAACAAATCAACAGCAGTGGCGCTGGTATTTCGGCCCCAGATCAGCTGATACACTGGTCCGGTACGACGGACGTAATCAGGGCCCGTGAGCGCACGGTCAAACACCGTGAAATCAAATTGCTCCATTAGCGCATCGGTCGGCATGCTGTGGCAACAAAACACGCCGTTAGGGCAGCGCACCGCAAGTGGCAGCGACAAAAAGAATTCTGTGATTGCCACCTGCACCTGGTGGTGGTGCGGGGCGAAGGCCTTTTTAACGCCTTTGTTGAACGCTTCACAGACGCTCAACCCCGCTTTCATGATCCCTTCGCCGTGGATCTGCGCCAGATCATGGTTGGCCATTAGGAAGTGAACCTGCTCCGGCCGGTCGGCTTTTAACTCGGCAGCACGCAAAAGCGTGACCCAGCTTTCCTCGCATCCCGATGGGTCATAATGGTCCCCGTGAATGATTTCCTGCAAAACCAGGTGGCGGGTGGGATGTTGCTCAAGATCCGCGTACTTGAGGAGTTTATCGAAGTTGCGGCGGTGGTCATGCAGGTCGCCGGCCAGCAGCATGTCTCCCTCCGCCGGAAGATTTATGACCTGCCCTTTGCGCAGCCCGCTCTGCAGGTTCTCTTCGGTTGCGGCGTTGAGCGTATCGATAATGCGATCGGCGCTTAAGTCCATGAATACTCCCGTTACATGCCCGCTGATTGGTATGCGGACCAAGTCGCATTGTAAAGCCAATGGCCGCCGCTGTCGTAGTTATTGGACAAGTACGAGTTCATCCGGATGAGCTCGAAAACGCCACCGTTGCC
Source organism: Tepidisphaerales bacterium (assembly GCA_038238625.1). GTDB lineage: Bacteria > Planctomycetota > Phycisphaerae > Tepidisphaerales > Tepidisphaeraceae > JBBSFP01. Next base: position 2,016 of record JBBSFP010000363.1, on the reverse strand, counting down.
CTAACCTGTAAACGGACCGGCTGTCTATGTGGGCATGTATGCATTTGACGGCGGAAAGGTTTAGCACTCGCAGGGCCGCTGACGGTATATTGAACGAAGCGTAACACGCTGGTGCAGGTCTGCAGGCGGTGGTGTTCTGGCCGCAGCGTTTTTTTGATTCACGACTGAATATGACCCTCGCGCGCGGTGCTTCCGCGTTGACAAAATCGACTCAACTGAATCCAGCGCCTGATGCGCTGAACCGTGAGCCATTGGCTGATCGCTTGGGGGTTGAGCCTCAAGGGGCGATTCCGGGCAATGGTGAGCACAATTCCAGGGGTACGGATTCCGCGACACGGGGCACCGCGCCTGCCGATGCCGGGTTCGCCAATCTCGGGCGGCAGCGTGTTACTGTTACGCCCTCCAATCGAGTTCGCCGCGACGGCAAATTCTTTCGCTTACTTAACGAGAAATTCTACGTCAAAGGCTTCACCTACGGTCCATTTGCTGCCGGGGATGATGGCGTGCCGCTGCCTGATCGGCTGCGGGTGCATGAAGATTTCAAGCTGATCACGGGCATGGAAGCCAACTGCGTGCGCGTCTATCACGAGCCACCCATCTGGTTTTTGGATTTAGCACAGGCGCATGGATTGAAGATTTTTGTTGACGTTGCCTGGCCAAAGAATCTGACGTTCAACAATCCACAGGTGGTGGATGAGGCGCGGCAAGCGGTGCGCGCCGCCGCGCGCCGCTGCGGTAATCATCCGGCGGTTTTTGCGCTGAGTGTCGTCAATGAGTTGCCACCCGATATCGTACGATTTGTCGGTCGGCGACGGGTCGAATCATTTATCGACGAGCTGGTGTGCCTGGCCCGTGAAGAAGCGCCGCAGTGTTTGATCACGTTTGCTAATTTCCCGACCACCGAATATCTGCGTCCGCGCGACATTGACTTCTACTGTTTCAATCTCTATCTGCACGATGAAACAGTCTTGCGAAACTACCTGGCCCGCCTGCAAAATATCGCGGGCGATAAGCCCCTGATCGTAGGCGAATATGGGATCGATACGCTGCAGGAAGGCAGCGAAGAACTGCAGGCACAAACCCTCGCTGCGCATGTTCGCGCGGTGTTCGACGAGGGACTGGCGGGTACCTGCATTTTCAGCTTCACTGATGACTGGTTTACCGGTGGCTGGCAAATCAGCGAATGGGCTTTTGGCGTGGTTCGGCAGGATCGCACCGCCAAGCCCGCCGGCGCTGCAGTTCGCTTGCTACTAGGGCAGGCCCCTCAGCTCGCGCTGGAGACTGTGGAGGGGCAGCCGCTCCCCATGTGCAGCGTCATCGTTTGTTCGTACAACGGCGGCAGCACCGTGGAATCGTGTCTGCGTTCGATGGAGCGGCTGCGTTATCCCACCTACGAAGTCATTTTCGTCGACGATGGTTCCACCGATCACACGCAGGAGATTCTCAAGAATTTTCCCTGGGTGCGAAATATTCGCCAGCGAAACATGGGGCTTTCCTATGCGCGCAACGTTGGCCTTGATGCAGCACGCGGTGACATCGTGGTCTATACCGACAGCGACTGTGAAGCCGATGAGGACTGGCTTTACTACCTCGCGCTGGCGCTGGTGCGTTCGAAGCATGCCGGTATGGGCGGACCGAATTTGATCCCCGATGAAGGCAGCTGGGTCGCCGACGCGGTAGGTCTGGCACCAGGTGGCCCGACGCACGTGATGATCGACGACCGCACCGCAGAGCACGTGCCCGGTTGCAATATGGCCTTCTATACCTGGGCGGCGCGACAAGCCAATGGCTTTGATCCGCAGTTCCGCAAAGCAGGAGATGATGTTGATTTCATCTGGCGATTGCAGCACATGGGGCACTCCATCGGCTTTGCGCCATCCGCACAGGTTTGGCACTATCGCCGAAACACGGTGAAGGCATATCTCCGGCAGCAGCGTGGTTACGGTGAAGCCGAGGCCCTGCTCAAATACAAACACCCCGATCATTTCAATGGGCTAGGTGCCAGCCATTGGCGGG
>JBBSFP010000362.1:0-3315 GCA_038238625.1 Tepidisphaerales bacterium | reverse complement strand
CAGCTACCGCTTGCTAAGCATCACCCACCCGAGCAGCCATGTGTTCACCCATCACTACAAGCCGCCGGCAATCTCATCACCACCACCGTCGGCGACGCCGGCGGTCCGCAGGAAGTGATCAGCCACCCGGTCGACCTGTCCACCGGCTACTCCACCAGTGAAGTCATCAACGGCCACACCCGCTACACCAACACCCTCAACGCCATTGGCCAGGTCACCAGTTCCGACATGCAGGGTGTGATCGCCGCCTACGGCTATGATTCAATCGGCCGGGTCAACGCCACCACCTACACCGACCCTGCCGGCCACAGCCTGACCTACAAGACCCTGCAGCGCGATGCCAACGGCAACACGCTGATCAGCAGCCAGCAGAGCGATAGTGGCCCGGTGCTGACCCAAGTGACGGCTTACAACGCCGACAACCAGCTGGTCCTTCAGACCCAGCCGTGGGTGAACGGCGCCAACATCCACTACGGCTACTACTCGGCAACCGACACCTCGGCCAATGCCTCGGCGGGGTCGCTCAAGTCGCTCACTCTGAGCACCGGTTCGACAAGCTCACCGCAGGCGGGCTCGACCGTTTCCACCCAGTCCTCCCTGACGTACACTTACCAGTACGATCCGTCCAGCAAGCGGCTCCTGAGCATGACCGACAATCTGGGCCATACCTTCAGCTACCACTACCAGCCCAACGGCGACAAGGTCGACACCCTCACCGTCTCGACCGTCAGCGGAAGCACCACCCAGACCGTCACCACCGTCTACACTTACGATGCCGCTACCCACAACCTGGTCTCGCTGACCACTTCCGGCTCGGCCGGCAAGCGTGCCCTCGTTCATGGGGCAAGGCGTGTCGCTAGTTCGATGGGGTCGACCAATAGACCTTTGGAGCCAGGCGGCAAACGGTGCCGGATTCGCGCGGTGCTTGCGCGGGGTGGTCAGAATGCTCGGCGACGAACGCGATTTAAAGTACCTGCCGAATGAGGCAATATTGGGCGAAAAGAGGGCGGAAAAGGCTCGATTCGGGCCGAAGGTAGGTTGTCCGACACGCGGAAAATCCCTTTTCGTGTTTTTGGAAGGCAGTTATTCGCGCGCGTTTATCAGCGGCCGTTTTGCGGGCGTGTTTTTTAGCGCGCGTTTTGCGAGCCCGATTTCGCGCGCGTTTTTTCGCGCGGCTTTTGCCGAGGGTAAATTGCAAAACGGAAATCTCGGTCTATCCTCACGCACTGCATGTCTGGCGAGCTGAATATTCCGCGCGAGCGTTTGCCGAGGCACATCGCCATCATCATGGATGGCAATGGCCGCTGGGCGATCAAGCGCGGCGAGGAGCGCATTCGCGGGCATCAGGTCGGCGCCAAGAGCGTTCGCAAGATCGTGACCGAGTGCGCCCGTCTGCGGAAGGATTTTGGCGGGCCGGACTATCTCACTCTCTATTCCTTCAGCCTGGAAAACTGGAAGCGCCCGGTCGATGAGGTGACTTTCCTCATGCAGATGTACATCGATTACCTGCGCCAGGAGCGGGTGACGATGATGGAGAACAACATCCGCTTCCAGCAGATCGGCCGGCTCGACAATCTGCCCGATCCGGTGCTTGAAGAAGTCGATCGCACGCTGGCCGAGACGAGGCACAACGACGGGCTGACGCTGGTGCTGGCGCTGAATTATGGCAGCCGGGCCGAGATCACGGATGCGGTGCAGGCGATCGCGAAGAAGGTGAAGGCCGGGGAGCTGGAGCCGCGCGATATCAGCGAGGCGACGATCTCCGAGCACCTGTATACCGCCGGGATGCCGGACCCCGATCTGCTCATCCGCACCGCTGGGGAAATGCGCATCAGCAACTACCTGCTTTGGCAGATCAGCTATGCCGAGCTGTTTGTGAGCGACACGCTGTGGCCGGATTTTGGGGAGGCGGAACTGCACGCGGCGCTGCAGTCATTTGCGAACCGCAACCGCCGCTTCGGCGGGCTCGACAAAACCAACACGCTGCGTGCGCCGCGATGATGGCTCTCGCTTTCTCCCCCCCCGGGTCCGCCGGGGGCGGGGCGGGGGTGGGGGTCCGCTTTTCGAACGACCCACGTCAAACAAAAAAAGACCGCCCCTGTCGGGACGGCCTTTTTTAATTCGTGCAGATTGGGTCGAAGCTTACTGCTTCTTCCAGTAGTAGGTGCCGTCGGGATAGGTATCCATGTGGCTGCCGGCCATCGCCTGGACCTGGCCGTTGGACACCATGAAGCCGAGCTTGTCGCCCTGCTTGAGCGAATAGCTGATCTTCGGGGTGGCGTCGGTGAGGCCGTAGAGGGCGTAGGTGCCATCCGAGGGAGCTTCACCCATGTGGGCTTCGGTGCCCTTGGTGTACTTCATGACCGACGTGCCTTTGCCGGCCATCGCACAACCACCGATACAGAGAGCAACGAGCGTGAGCAGCGCTACTGCGGTGCTGGACTTTCGCATAAGAGAGTCTCCTTTCCAGAATTAGACTTTATGCGTTACGTCAGTAATCTTAATGACACTCTCCCCCGGCTGTCAGCGGGGAAAATTTTTTGCTTCAACGCGTCGTAGGCACGCCGGGAAACAGATGGAACGAACCCTTCGAAACCGGCTGACCTTTGGCCCGATCATGCTGGCCGGCGTGCTGGGGTTGCTGTGGTTCGATCACATGGCCGAGGGGTGGACGCGCGGGTGGCTGGGCAAGGATGAGATGGGGCGGATGCATCCGGAACAAGGCGTCGGCGGCATTGGGCTGCTGATTCTGCTGATGATCATTTTGCCGCCGGCGACTGCGGAGGTGGCGACGCTGTTTACCGCAGAGAAGGTGCGGCCGTATCGCTTTGTGGCGGCGGTGGGCTCTGGGGCGCTGGCGGTGCACGCGTTCGCGACCCAGTTCTATCGATTCAAGCCGATCGCGGCGTCGACGCTCGCGTTCATCATCGTCTTCACCATGCTCTTCGCGGCGCTGCGGCGCGCGTGGTTGCGGGAGAGTCAGGAAGCGATCCACCATATGGCGGGCACCGTGTTGGCGATGCTCTACCTGGGGGGGCTCGGGTGGTTTCTGATGGCGCTGCGGGTGAAGCATTCGCCGAATCCGGAGCATTTCCACGGCAGCACGATGGTCATCGTGATGATCCTTTTGGTCGTGAAATTCACCGATATCGGCGCTTATTTCGGCGGCCGGGCGCTCGGGCGGCACAAGCTGATCCCCTGGCTGAGCCCGGGGAAGACGTGGGAAGGGCTGTTTTGCGGGATGTTTGTGGCGGGTTGTGTGGCGATTTTGTGCACGCGCTATGCCAATATTCCCTTCCCCGCGTGGATGAGCTT
>JBBSFP010000361.1:0-3342 GCA_038238625.1 Tepidisphaerales bacterium | reverse complement strand
GTGGTGCGCATCGGCGAAATGCTGGGGTACCAAGCGTACAACATCAAAAGTCCCCTTGATGCTGAGGCAGCGATGTGGGCCGATCTCAATACCCTCAAGCTGCCGACTGATTCACGCGATATGCATCCCGACGCCAAGCCCCGATGAATCCAAACCCCGCAAAAAGGGAACAACGTGTCAACTGCGGCGTTTGTATTAAAAGTGGAGGCGACGAAAATGAAGAGCAAAGCACGCATCGCACCGTTGGTCCTGCTGATGACGCTGTTGACTGGTCCGGCATCGCTGTTGGCTGAAAATGTCATCCCGGCCGGCTGGACGCGCGCCGATGCGGCCCATTTAATGCGCCGCGCCGGTTTTGGTGCAACACCCGTTCAAATCGATGCACTTTTTGCTCTCGGTAAAGCCGGTGCCGTGGAGTATATGTTGAGCGGCCAAGCCCCGCCCGGTGTCGCACCTCCATTTGCATCCGCTGAGTTACCCAAGTTTGTCCACCATGATCCAGAAGAGCCACCGGCACCCACTACTCGCCCCGGAACCGACGAAGAGCGAACCCGCCAATTGCAGCTGAAGATTCTAAGGAAAATTCGTAAGGGCGCGCTGCAGGTGCAGCACCTGCGCGACTGGTGGCTTGACCGCATGGTGAGAAGCGATCACCCGCTGGAAGAGAAGATGACGCTCTTCTGGCACGGCTTGCTCACCAGTGGTGTCAAAGAAGTTAAAGACGGCGAAATGCTGGTGCGGCAAAACCTACTGTTCCACGAGATGGCGCTGGGCAGTTACCTCAAGCTCACGCATGGCATCATCAACGATGGTGCGATGCTGCGTTACCTGAACGCGGGCGAAAACATCAAAGGAAAGCCCAATGAGAACCTCGCGCGCGAACTCATGGAACTTTTTACCATGGGCGAAGGTAATGGTTACACCGAGCAGGATATCGGGCAGGCGGCGCGCGCCCTCACCGGACTGGGGGCGGGCAATTTCGGCAGCGTGATGCGCCCACGACTGCACGATGATGATGTTAAAACCATTTTTGGAAAGACCGGAAACTTCGGGCCGGACGAACTGGTAGAACTGATTCTCTCCAAACCCGAGCCCGCACAGTATCTGGCCAAAAAGCTTTGGGAATTTTATGCCTATCCCGAACCATCCATGGCCGATCTGGCCCCGGTGATCGACGCGCTCCGGTCGACCCGGTACGAATTGAAACCGGCTCTTCGGGCGATATTCATGAGCCCCCAGTTCTACTCAGAGAAGGCAAAATTCAGCCTGATTACCAGCCCGACCGAGATAGTTGTGCAAACCATTCGCGAGTTGGGGCCGCAATCCGAACCGCCAGCTTTCGGTTCTGTTTTGCGTGACATGTCGGTCATGGGGCAGGAGCTGCTGCAGCCACCGAACGTGAAGGGTTGGCCGGGGGGCGAGCACTGGATCACGTCCAGCAGCTTGTTCACGCGATATAACACGGCCTGCAATCTGGTGAATGGAACCTACGGCGAAGGCGGCGGCCGGTTCGCACAGCCCTCGACCCGCCCCGCTGCCCGGCCAGTATCACCCCGTGAATTGTTTCCCAAGCTGCCCGTGGATTGCAGTAAGGAACAATTGGTCGATGCGGCAATCGATCATTTCCTGCAACGGCCGATCAATACCCAAAAGCGCGATGTGCTGATTAAATCACTGGGTGACTCTCCGCTGACCCTGGGCCAAAAAGGTACTGATCAGCGCGTGCGTGAGATGCTATGTCTGCTGCTAAGCACCCCGGAATATCAGGTGCATTAACCCGAGGCGAATCATGTCTGATTTTTCGCAACATCCACTGTTTTCTCGACGCCTGTTTCTCACGCGTGGCGTGCAGCTACTAAGTGTGGCCGGGACCTTGCCGCTGTTCCTGGACCGCAGCGCCCGCTGCCTTGCCGCCGATTTTGCCGCGAATCCGCTGGGTGCCGGGCGGCCGGATCGAATTCTGGTGGTGGTGCAACTTGCCGGGGGCAACGACGGGCTCAACACTGTCGTCCCCATTCGCAACGACGATTACTACCGCGCCCGCCCGCGCATCGGTATCGCCAAAAAAGATGCGCTCGCAACCACCGATGATTTTGGATTTCATCCCAGCATGACCGGCATGAAACAGCTTTACGATGCCGGCAACCTTGCGGTGCTGCACGCGGTGGGTTACCCCAATCCGAACAGGTCTCACTTCCGCAGCACTGACATCTGGGCAACCGGTGAACCCGAAAAAGTAAGCCAGACGGGATGGCTTGGCCGGTATTGTGACAACAACTGCTGCGGTGCCGACCCCGGACCGCAAGCTGCCGGGCAAATTGCCAAGGCCGATAGGATTCCCGAGCCCAGCGCGGCGATCGCCTTGACAACCGATCCCCCAGTCGCGCTGCAGGGCCAGAAATTTTTGCCCATTACCTTCCGCACCCCCGACAGCCTTACTTTCGCCGCCGGGCGTCGTGATACTAATCTCAATCCGTCTTTTGATCAGCTCAACGATGTCGACCCAATGATGGCCCACGACCCTGACCACAAGCCCCCGAAAGATTCTCCTCATGGAATGCTTCCCATGGGGACCAGCGGTTCTCTAAATCAAAATAACGTAACTGAACAATTTCTGCAGCGATCGGCCCTCAACGCCCGTGTTTATGCCGACACCATTAAGAAATCCACCGCCAACGTCCAGAACAAGGCTAAATACCCCAACTCGCGTCTGGCATCGGATCTCAAATTGACCGCCCAAATGATTTCATCGGGCTTCCCAACCCGAGTCTATTACGTGCAGATGGGCGGCTTTGACACCCACTCCGGTCAGGCACCTCGCCATGAGAAACTGCTCAGTGAACTCAGCAGCAGCCTTGCGGCTTTCGCCGAAGATTTAAAACTTATGGGGCACTTCGACCGCACGACCGTGATGACCTTTAGCGAGTTTGGCCGCCGCGTCGGAGAAAATGGCTCCGGTGGAACCGACCACGGCGAAGCCGCCCCGATGTTTGTGATGGGTGGCAAAGTCAAGCCCGGTTTCATCGGCACCCCACCCGATCTGTCCAACGCCAAACTTCATCGTGGCGACGTGGCGTACTCCCTCGACTTCCGCCGCTTGTATGCAACCGTGCTGCGCGATTGGCTCAAATGTGATAACACCAAGGTATTGGGCCAGAAGTTTGAGCCGATCAAGTTATACAAAGCGTGAACGCCGCTCGCGGCGACGAGTGAGCGACTTTGGATTTCCTTGACACGCCTCCCCATCCCCCTATGATGCGACCTCCACGCGGCCGTGGCGGAATTGGCAGACGCGCTAGATTCAGGTTCTAGTGGGCAACCCCCGTGAAGGTTCAACTCCTT
>JBBSFP010000360.1:0-3359 GCA_038238625.1 Tepidisphaerales bacterium | reverse complement strand
CTGGGCAACGGGATTGAAAGTGTGTCGCTGCACCTCCAACACACCCGGCTGCACGGGACCGCGCTTGATCGTATTGGTCGAATTTGACCCCATTGCTGTGGTGGTGCCCCCGTTGTGCCGATTGATCAATTTTGCGACCAACAATGTGACGCTCACCAGCAACGTCAATCCAATACCGGCCAAAACGAGCGATTGGCGATCCAATGGCAACCTGATTCGCCTATGCCCGCCCAGTAATGAACTGCCGGCCATCGATGTGGCGCGAGCGCTGCTGGCGGCAGGGAAACCAAATGATTCACGCAGCGGACGATCGGTTTTACACTTGGGGATCCGCAGGTCGACCGGGGGTTTAGGCAGCGACTGGCGCGCGAAAGGAATTGACGGCGCGGCCGAGTGACCAGCGATCACGCGGTTCGGTTTGATAGTGGCGGGTGGAACAACAACTTCGGCGGTCTTTGGACCGTATACTACAGTAACGTCGTCAATACGCGGGCGTACAGGAGTCGTGGTGAGTTTCGAAATCCACAGTCGGGGAGTCGGCACCTGCGCTACGACCGGTTTCATCGCGGGCACCATCACAGACACAGTGCCTGCACGCGAACCCTGGGGAAGCCCCTTGGCATTTACGATTACTTCGAACAAAGCGTGTTTCCGCTTGGCCATCCGTGACCTCACTGCGGCAGAAGGCAACTTCAAAAAGCGTCACCCTAGACGCTGAATACACAAAGTAGAGTTGTCTAGTAGCGGCGTCAAGGATTCAGACCATTCGAATTGCGATACATCCGACGAAAATCAGCTGAAATCAATGTCAGCGATGCGGTGCCGCGCAATAGCGGTAATAGCGATGTCAGAAATGGGGCGCTGGCTGTCCCAGCCGTTCCAAAGGATAAGTCGCTGACGGTCGGCAGAGATTGCTGCAACGAGGTCGGTGGCACCCGCAACTTGACGCGGGGCACGATGCGCACTCAGAAATTCGCTGATCAGAGGGTCATCCATCCCGATGCATTGAATCGGTCCATCCCCCGCCAACAAAAGGCGCGTACTGCCGAGCCAGGGAAGCGCCCCGGCGGCGACAATGCGGGAGCCGCGATTGATCTCTCCCAAGGGCTGCAAGGTGCTGCGATCCAAGACGCGCACGCAGCCGTTGGCATTAACAATCAGTAGGCGTTTGTCATCGGCAACGACGGCGACAATTTCGATAGCATTGCCCGTGGATACCGCTGCTGTGCGTTCGTTGACATCGACTGTCAGTAAGTTTGAACCGAAACAGGCAATGAGACGGGTTTCATCCAGCACGGTCAGGTGACGAACCGCGGGAGACTGGACCGGTTCAAAGAATCGGGACTCACCGCTAACGGCCGCGGAGGCTGGGACCGATGCTTGTTCCTGGAACAATGTCGACAACTGCGCGGGGCGTAAAGCGGCGGCGGGCGCATAGGGGCGGTCAAGATTCCAGCGCACAACCCCCGCTTCGCTATGGCAGGCCCAAAGGCAATTATTAAATAGCAATGCGCGGCTGAAACCCAGTTGGCTGGTGATTTGGGCATCGCTGAATAAGCGCGGATTACGGCCATCGGGATTCACGATGATTACACCGTTGCGAGCGCCGACGAGCAGCACCGGTTCGCTTTCCATGCGCGCCGGCTCAACGCTACGCAGCGGGCCGAGGCCCGTGGGCAGAGTGATCAGTTCGACATGTGGAGGTGGACTGTTTTCGAGCGGCAATGGCCGCTCGACTCGCACCAGGTAGGGACCGGCGACAAGCCAGATAAATTGGGTCACGTGTTGCCGGCCGGCCGCCAGCAACAGGGTTTGCAACATCGTACCCCGGTCGGTGGGGCTGACCTGTTGCAGCACAGCCGACGGCGTAAGCTGGGGTGCATCTTGCTGCATGGCTTGGAATTGCTTAAGGAGCGCCATCGCTTTTTCGAGGTGCTCGACCTGCCCGGCCACGCGTTTCTCCGCCAAGGCGCGTTCCATCGCCTCAGTTTTTTGTTGACGGAAGGTGGGGCTGTCCAATTCGAGTTGCAGAGGTTCAAGAATTTCCAGACCGCTGGAAAACGCGACCGCGTCAGCCGCCTGTCGAATCGCGTCGACCATGACGCGGCGCACATCTGCGGAAGCTGCCTTGTCTTTTTGATCCACCGAATCATCCCCCAGCCACTGCGCACCGGAGGCTGTCAGAGCAGTCTTCGTAGCCGCCGCAGTCAATGTCGAAGAAAAGTGTGCCACTACGGCCGCGGGGGGAACAGTGGCGGCGTGGCTGAGGAATGTCTCTTCGAGCATAGCGCGGTTGTTACGATCGGGCAGGGGAAGCACACTGCAAGTGAAGGTGCCCTGTAGGCGGTGGCCATCGGAAGTGGTCATGCCAGTTAGTTCCCAGCGCATGCGCAGCGGGGTGGTGCGTAGCTGGACCTCGCCGCCCGCGCGTCGGGCTAAATCATCGTTGGTAATGGCCATAGGGCCCGCCTTGCCTTTGAATGCAGCCGGTCGATCTTCGGGAGTGGAACATTCTATCCCGCTCCGCGGGCCGGACGACAAAAAACAAGAGTTTGCTCTGAATGCGGCTCGTCAGGGGCGCAGGGACATAGGAACCGAGGTTGCAGAGCCTTCATGGGCGGACTGATCGTTGAGCAATTTAAGGATTTCACTTACCTGTGCATCGTCATGCTTGGCGTAAACGATGCCGTTGATGGTGGTGGGGCCCAGAGCATCGCGCAGGCCACCCTGTACGAGCGCAGCTTGCAAGCGTATTTGCCGCAGATCGATGCGCATCTGACGTCCCCCCGTAGCGTGCGGATCGAGGCGCGCATAACCGGCCCCGGTGTAGCGAAGCAGGTCGGCAGAAGGCGCACGGGTATTCCCAAAAAGTGTCCATTCGATGCTGGCGTTGGAAAGTGAAGCTTCGCGAATCACATGCGATTGCGTTTCATTCCAGAAGATACGGATATGCATGACCTGCCGCAGTGGGCTAGGCTCGATCGGCTGCAGAGGACGGCGCGGGTTATGGTGGGAACGTTCTGCCAATTCATCGTTGAGCATCACCAGGTCGGCCGTGCCATCAGCCGAAAGGGCAACGAAAGCGCTGTTGAAATGCTGCTTGATCGCAGTGCCCATCCTGGATGAGTGAAGCTCGAGATCAGCGGTTGAATGAGCGCAGCCACACATTGGCAGCAGCAGCAGCATCAGTATCAACGGATTGACCGTGCCAATCCGCACCTAGTCAAGCCCCAGGAGGCCCAGGGCATCCCGCTCGACGATCCCCCGCAAAGCTTCACGCGGCACTACCGGCAAGTTGGTCCCGTGTGCAATCTGATTAATGCTGTAGAGCGTTTCGATGCACTCGGTGGCACTGGTGT
>JBBSFP010000359.1:0-3396 GCA_038238625.1 Tepidisphaerales bacterium | reverse complement strand
TAGCGAGCGTGGCATCATCAATCTTCACCTGGATGGCAGAGCTGTCGAGCGTGACCAGCACATCGCCCTTTTTGGCGTTGATGCCCTCTTTGACCAGTTGAGTGATGGTGGCCTGCCCCTCTACCTGACAGATGATGTCGATGTTATTGACGGAGCCAAGCTCTCCATCGCGGGTGATCTTGACATCCATATCCTGCGGCTGAACGTGAACCCACGATGCCCCGTCCAGGTTAAGCGCGCTGCCCCGTCCCGAACTATGCGCCGATTTCCAATAAACCCCGGTGGCCAAGGCAAAAATTATGATCATCGCGAGGGCGATCAATCGACCGCGTCGGAATTGGAACCGCGGCTGAGACTCATCGACGATGCCGATCGTCGTGACGGAAGTGGGGTTGATGGAACTCATATCTCTATTGTCGACTAACGGGTGCAGGCCACTGCGGTCGCGCGGGCGCGACTTTCAGCCCATTATTACCACCCGCCCGGTGATTTGTTCATGGGTTTGATAAAATCTACTGTGACGCCCGGCGGGGACGATCAATGGGCGGCATCGGAGGTTCAGCGGGATATTCAAAAGCATGGTCGACGGTGCGATCCATCATCTCTGCCAGGGTGCCGGAATCCGGCTCCAGACGGAGGGTGCCAGTGGTTAGCAGAAACCGCAAAACCTGGGTTTGCAGGGTGGAACGGGCGTTTTCGTAGGCATCCTGAGCCGTCAGCAGCGAAGTTTGCGCTTCGACGACATCGCGAGAACTCAAGCTATTGCCGGGCAAGCTGGTTTTCAGCAATTCGTTGGCATATTCGAGCCGGGCGTTGGCGAGCTTAACCCCCCCGGCGTTAATCTCAAGATTCAAGCGCGCAGTGCGGATGGCACGCTCTGAAGCGCGCACGTCGGCGGTCACCTGGTCATGCACATTTGCGTAGCTGCGCTGCGACCGATCCAGGGCAATGAGCGACTGGCGATAAGTATTGCGCTCGGCAAGTCGATCAATCGGAAGTGACAGCGTGACCCCCGCAGAATATGTAAGCGTACGCGCATCAAATTCGCTGGCGGATGTACCGATTCGGCCGGCCGACGTCGAGAGCCGGTTTCCACCACCTATAGCCGCGTTCAAACTCAGGTCGGGCAGAAGTCCGTTCTGGGCCACCTGCACGTTGCGGCGGGCATCGTCAATCTGATCCTGCGCGGTACGCAAATCGAGCCGATATTGATATGCCAGCCCGACTACGTCCTGACTATCCAGATCGGGAACCGTCACCTCCAGATCGACCGCGACGATTTCAAGCGGTGTTTCCACGGGCATGCCCAGCGTCAGCTTGAAGTTGTCCACCGAGGTTTCCAGCGACTGCTGCGCGCTGATGAGGGATGTGAGCGCGGTAAGCTCTGCCTGCTGGGCACGCTGAACTTCCAGAAAATTAATGCGCCCGGCGGCGTAGAGCGCTTCGGTGCGGGTCGTCAATGTGCGCAGATTCGAATAACTGAGCACCCGGTTGTCCACCGATTTTTGCAGCGATCGCAAGTTGAAATATTGAGAGGCGATATCCACCGCGAAGGTACGCCGATAATTTTCAAACGCGCGAATCTGATAAACCAATTGCCGCTCACCGTTGATGATCGGCTCCAGATTTACCATGCCAAAGCCCCGCAGCAAGGGGATGGTGGTAGTGAGCGCCATTGACGCCTGCTGGCCATCGGCAACCTGGCCGCGCACGGCATCAATGAACTTCAGCACCACCTGCCCGGTGATCTGCCCGCCAAAGGGAAGCCGTTGATTAACCCCAGCGTTGAGGCCACCCACCAGGTTGGATGGATAACCGGCATCCTTTTGACCGCCGTTGTATTCTTCAGAAAGCGTGACGAAGGGCTGCGGCTCAAATAGATGGCGCTGCAGGGTGACATTAAGGCCCGCCAGGTAGACGCTGTCCATCTGGTCCTGATAGCCGCGGCTGTGCTGGACGGCGTATCCGATTGATCGGAACAAATCGAAATGCAATGAAGGTGGCACCAGCGCGGGTGGCCCCAGCCGCAGTGACTGCGATGGTTTCATCAAAGCCGCATCCACGCCCCCTGATCGCGCCGGCGATTGCCGCTGCATTTTGGGAGTGCCCCCGAGCGCCTCGGGGACCGGCGGCCCAAGACGCGTGCCGGGTAAGATGAGCGGCACCGGCTCCAGCGCTGGCAGAGTCGCCGGCGGAATGGGCGTCTGCGGAATTTTTTCATAGGCCCGATGCGGAACCGTGCTCGTCACCGCCCCGCCGACAGCTACCTGCGGCTTGTATCCCAGCGATTTTTCTTCGCGATCCTTGATGAGCGGATAAACCTGCCGATCCGCTGATTTGCGATAAAACTCGGAGGTGCAACCCCCCATCCCCAGCAGCGCCCCTAGGCCGATCATGAAAACATCCCGGCAACGGCGGATTGATATGCGGGGGCTGCTTGGGTTCACGAAGCGCAAAGGGTACCGCATCCCCTGCTCGACTCCAACCCGGGCGTCATTGCGGACGCCAGCCGTTTGCCCGCCGTTGTTGCCGTGCGATTCAGTCCCTCGTCACTCGTCTAAATTATCTAAACTGCCGGTCGGGCCTTGGGGCGGGGAATTCCTGATACGGCGTTGATATTCCGGGATGTACTTCTGACACCCACCTGATTGGCAGACCGCTAAGGTTCGTTTTGTTCAAGCAAAGGAGCTGAAGGTGGATGGTTTGATTCTCATAGTCATAGCAGGGCTTTTCGCAATGTCTGTCGGGCTTGTGCGGATGTGCGGAACATTGGGAGGTGGGAAATGAACGCACTCTACCTCGTGGCGGCGGTGCTTGCGGTAATTCTTCTGGGCTACCTGGTGATCGCATTGCTCAAGCCGGAGAAATTTTCGTGAGTATTGTAAGTACTAACAGCTTCGCTCAAATACTGATCTACTTTTCCGTTCTATTACTATGCGCTAAACCCCTTGGGGTGTATATGGCGGCGGTGTATGAGGGCCGTTTCCGCAGGCTGCGATGGTTGGAGAGGCCGATTTATAGACTATGTGGGGTTGACGAAAACCAGGAAATGGGTTGGAAGAGCTACGCAATTGCAGTGCTGCTTTTCAATGTGATTGGTACGCTCGCGGTGTATGCGCTGATGCGATTGCAGGCGATGTTGCCGCTGAACCCCGCGCGGCTGACTGCCGTCTCTCCGGACCTATCGTTTAACACCGCCGTGAGTTTCGCGACAAACACCAACTGGCAATCTTATTCCGGCGAAACAACGTTGAGCTATCTGACCCAGATGCTGGGCCTGACAGTTCAGAATTTTGTCTCCGCGGCGACGGGAATGGCAGTGCTGATTGCGTTGGTGCGCGGATTAGCGCGCAGGACGAGCGACACCATTGGAAATTTCTGGGTCGATCTGACCCG
>JBBSFP010000358.1:0-3399 GCA_038238625.1 Tepidisphaerales bacterium | reverse complement strand
CCTGTTTTTCGCGGCTCTCAGGCATGAACGGCTGCGCACAAGCTTGCCCAAGTTGTACGAACATGTCGCGCAGCTTGGGCTTGGGCTTTTCGATCCCACCGATCTCGCCGGCGTCAGTGTGCGGGCGCGATTCGAGTCGATCACGCAGGCGCGAACCTTCCTTCTTGTTACCCAGCAGTTGGATCCCCAGCCAGGTCAACAACACGGCGGCGGCAGCCACGCAGATTATAAATAGCATTTGCTCGTTCATGCGTAGATCCCTTATCGGTTCACACCTTTACCTTGGTGAGCATGCGGATGAAAAATAACCCCAGCAACTGCAGCGCCACCGAAATACCCATTAACCAAAGTCCGGTGGAGGTGTGCAAAAGTGTGCCGCCGTATGCGGGGTTCATGATGTCGGTGATGACGAACATCAACCCCGGAAAAGCAACCAGGATATATCCGGTGAAGCGACCCTCGGCGGTCTTGGCCTTGACGTATTGCTGCAGACGGATGCGCCCGCGGATCATGCCGCTGATGTTGTTGAGCACCATCGAAAGATCGCCACCGGTTTGCCGCTGAATGAGAACTGCGGTGACGAAGAACGAAAAGTCGGTTCCCTGCACGCGAATAGTCATGTCGCGCAGGCAATCCTCAAGCGGTTGACCAAGCGTGTGCTGATCATAAGTTTTGCGGAATTCACCGGCCAGCGGTTCAGGCAATTCGGTGCCCATCATCTGCAAGCCTGTGCTTAAGCTATGGCCGGCGCGCAGAATACGCGCCAGAAAATCCAGCGCTTCGGGAAGTTGCATTGCGAATGATGTCTGACGTTTATTGCATTTACCGGAAAGCAAGAAGATCGGCACATACGCGGCAATTGCGCCTGCCACAGCGGCTGCCAACAGGTTGGCCGACACCAGGAAAATAATCAGGAACAGCCCCAGTCCGATGCCAGCGCAGGTGACTAAAAATTTCCTGAGCGAGGTGCCCGGCGAAATGGTCGCAAGCTTGCCCCGAAGCCCAGACATGAAGCTCTTTTTGCCGCTGCTGCTGCGCCCGGTCAGCACCTCCAGCTCGGCAGCGCTGATGGTAATTGAAGCTGCCGGATTTGATTGACCGGATGCTGCCACATCGCTGCTCAAACGCTGCTTGAGGCGGCGCTTGTCTTTGCGATCGGTGTTTACGAAAAACTGGGTGGCACCCCAGGCACCCAGGGCTACCACGGCTGCAATCAGGATGGGGAACAAAATGTCCATCGCTCGAACCTCGGTAACGCACTCGCACTCACAACCGACCAACGCCCAGGTGCAATTTCCTACGGACTCTCGATCACGCGTCGCGTGAACAAGTCATTCGGTAACCGTATGCCCCGCGATTCGATGCGAGTAATCACTTTCGGCCGGATACCGGTCACATGGAATACGCCGGTGGCATGTCCATTGTCGTCAACCCCGGCCTGTTCAAAGCTGAACAGATCCTGCATGGTGATGTTTTCCCCTTCCATCCCGGTGATCTCGCTGACTTTTGTCACTTTACGCTTACCACCGCTCAATCGGGTTGCCTGCACGATGATCTGAATCGCGCTGGAAATCTGGTTACGCAGCGCCTTAGCGGGAATGTCATAACCGGCCATTGCAATCATCACTTCCAAGCGGCTGATCGCATCGCGTGTATTGTTGGCGTGCACCGTCGTCATCGAACCGTCGTGACCGGTGTTCATCGCCTGCAGCATGTCCATCGCTTCACCACCTCGGCACTCGCCAATGACGATTCGGTCAGGGCGCATGCGTAAGCAGTTTTTCACCAGGTCGCGCTGGGCGATTTCACCTTTGCCTTCGATGTTGGCCGGGCGGGTTTCGAGGCGGACCACATGGGGCTGCTGTAACTGAAGCTCAGCGGCATCTTCGATAGTAATGACGCGCTCATCCGTGGGTATGTATCGCGACAGGCAGTTCAGCAGGGTCGTCTTGCCAGAACCGGTACCACCACTGATCAGGACGTTGCAGCGAGCCTGCACAGCCGCCGAAAGAAAATCCATTACCGCCGGGGGAAAAGCACCGTGCCGAATCAAATCTTCTAATTGCAGCGGCTTGGAACCGAATCGGCGAATTGACATGGCCGGACCATCAAGCGCCAGCGGCGGGATGATTGCGTTCACGCGGCTGCCATCGGTCAGGCGGGCATCTACCATCGGGCAGACTTCGTCAACCCTGCGGCCCACCAGCGCCACGATGCGATCGATGATCTGCCGCAGATGCTGATTGTCGCGAAATCGAATTTCAGAAAGCTCCAGTCGGCCGCGGCGTTCGATATAGATGCGGTCCCAACGATTGACCAGAATATCACTGATCGTCGGGTCCTTAAGCAGGCTTTCCAGTGGGCCTAAGCCGAAGGTCTCATCCATCACCTCATCCATGAGGCGTTCCTGATCCTGGCTATTGAGCAAACCTTTTTCGCTCTGGCATAAATCACGGATCAAAATTCGCACCTCGCGGCGAACCGTGTCCGGTGGAAGAGACTTGAGGTTCTGCACATCAAGACGATCTACGAGTTGTTGGTGAATGCGCACCTTGAGCTGCTGAAAATAGATCTGCCGCTCCGTCGGTGGTGCCGGGGGGATGGGTGCAACCGGCGCTGCCGCCGAGACTGCGACCGCCACTGCTGGCTTAGCCACGGGTGCCGGCGCCTGATCTGCCGCTGGTTTAACTGCCGGCGCGTTACCATTGGTGGGCTTGGTCAAAAGTTTTGCAGAAGGCATCTGGCTAACAGCAGGAGCTGAAACCGAATTACCCTTCGGTGGTTCGGCGACCGCAGTGTTCGAATTGCTCTTGGAAAATAGACCCATTTCAGCTCCTTTTACGCAGCCACCCGCTCGTTTTGCACTTCGCGCCCCTGCAGCAGTTGTGACAACCCGCGCAAGCTGCCACTGATCTCAGTCTTGGGCGCACGCAACACCAGCGGATCACCAAAATTGATCGAGGCAATTGCCGTCTTAAAGTCGTTGGGAATCGTCCATGCAACCTTTAGACCCAGAGTCTTTTCGACTTCACCTGGCTCGATGTCGCTCCCTTTTTTCACATAGCGATTAATTACCAGCTTTAATTTTTGCGGCTCGATCCCCATCCGCCGCAGGGCGCCCACAAAACGTTCGGCGTTCTTGGCACTGGGGATGTTTAACTGCATCACGATCACACTCACATCCGCGGCATTGATGATGGTCGAATAAACCGGATCAATGCTCATCATCGAATCGAACACGACATAATCGAACATTCGCGACAGGACGTTCATCAGTCGGCTGACGCCGGTCTGGGTAACGCGCTGCGTGTCTTCCGGTAGCTCGGGTCGGGACAACACCGCCAGCTTGCAGCCGGGATGAATCACAAGCGCGTTGTCGAGCAACTGCTTGTCGAGCTT
>JBBSFP010000357.1:0-3404 GCA_038238625.1 Tepidisphaerales bacterium | reverse complement strand
TTGCGTTAAGCAGAGGACATTTTCATTGCGTTACAACATTCCATTTACCCCGACTCGCTGGGCCTTCAGCAACTGCAAATTGCCCACCCCGCCACGGCCCGGATCATCCCTACCCGTGCGGAGCATCGAACCCTTTCGTTTCAGCGGATCGACTCATCCAAGCCGCACGGTATGATGGTCTAACCTAAGGACGAACAAAAAAACGCATTCCTACGCAAGTGGTGGGCGATGGCACCCTACCCGGCACCCGAAGCTTTTCGTCCCGCTTGGAGGCACATATGTCTTTCTCTTTCCCAACCAATTGTCGACGTTCGGCTTTGTGGACCTGCGCCCTTCTTTTCTTTATAGGCGGGTGGAACGCAATGCCCGCGCTGGCAGATGATCCGCACACACTGCGCCTCGCGCCCGTGATCATTCGCGACCCGATGATTAACAACGTCGAAGCCCTGCGCTTCCTCGCACCCGTGGGTTGGAAAGTCGAGGGCGGCATTACCTGGCATCACGACACCTGGCTGCTGGCGTCACTGTCGATGCATCTCTCTGACCCCGCCAGCCGCGCATCCATCACCATTTTCCCAGCCGACACCTTCATGTGGTCGCAGGCGGCGCTGCAAATCACACAAGGCGTGGCCGGCAGCAGGTACATGGGAAGCCTTGTCATCCAATTACCCAACAACACCCCGGAGGTCATCACGCGGGTCCTGGTCCCCGCGCTGCGCCCGCCGTTGGTAAATGCGAAGGTCACGGCCACAGAAAACCTACCGGCAATGGCGCAGATGATCCTGCAGCAGAATCAGGAAGCAGGCATCAACAAAACCTGCCAGGCCTCACGCGTGCGCTATGCCTACAACGATCCCGACGGCACCGCCATGGAGGAGGACATCTATGCGGTGGTGATCACCACGCCAATGCCGCAATTGCAGATGATGAGCTGGCACCTGGAGCGCAGCTATAGCGTGCGGGCTGAGCGGGGGAAGCTGGATGCGATGACTCGCCTGCTGACGACCATGATAATCTCCTCGCGCTTTGGCGAGGACTGGGTTGCCGGGTATCAGTATGTGGTGCAGCTTCGCAACCAGAACAACATGCAGGCCATCGCCGACGCCGGCGCCATCAGTCGCTACATTGCCCAGAACGCCGAGGAGATGCGGCGGATGAATCGCGAATCGTTTGAGAAATCCCAGCGTGTGCAGGACGACTGCGCCCGGGCTGTGAGCCAATCGATCCGCGGTGTGGAAGATTACAAGCTGCCGGGCGAGAACGGGCGGATTGAGTTACCAGCCGGATACACCGGCGCGTGGTATGACAAGAACGCCAACGAGTACGTGCTGAGCGAAACCCCGCTGTTCGACCCGAATGTAATCCCCAACCACACCTGGACGCCGATTGAGAAAAGTAGACCGTGAACCAGCAGGCCGGGGTCTCAGCAATTCGCGGGCTACCCTCTACACCAACACCTCGCGCTGATCTTTTGTGAACGGCGTATCTGTCACACCCGCCGGGCCGGGCGGAAAGATCGGCTGCGTGGAGAACGTGTCGGGTGACACCAACTCCGCGGCGGTAGGTAGATGCTCGCGCGTCGCGGTCCTGGCGGGGCCCCGCACGGAGAATGCATTAAGAAGTGACGCGAATAAAATTGCGTGCCCCCGCCCCGGCGGCACGGCGGCAGCTACGAGACCATGTGCCCCGCCAGTTAGTCCTCTATTAAGTAGTGTAATGGGGACATTGATTAAACTGACTTCCCCAGGAGCCAGTGGTGCGTTCGTGGGGACTTCACCCAGCAAAACGCCCCGGGAGGTTGCACTTGTTGCAGATGTTGCGAATATTTTGATAACGGACCCTGCGGGTAAATCTGCATCACCTGCGTTGTGGACCGCCACAGGCAACAGTCCGCTACTCGTCCGGGTCAGGTTTCCATTTAGCGTCGCAGTAGGCACGGGGTCAGTAAAAACATCGGCAGTTGTGAACGGATTTGTTCCCAGGCCTCCAGAAATGATGGTCTGATCCCGCACAGTCACTATTGGGGGGGCAAAAAAGCGGGACTGTGACATTCGCTGTCTGCTCCACTGATTTGCGCTCGAATCGTAGATAATGACTTGGTTAGTAGACTCACCACCAGGGGAGAAAATAGCCTTATTTCCCAGGGTCGCTCCCGATTCGATAGTAGGAGCCGCACCAGCCAAAAAAATTGTCGACCATCGGTCCGTTAGAAAATTATAGGAATGGAAAGTATAGGTCAGGTTTTCTGGAAAAATCACCGTTGTTCCCACGACCGTGCCAGGCAGAACCTTTGCATCCATGACCACTTTAGGGGATTGCATCACCGACCACATGTCGCTACCGCTATTGTAGACGTCGACCCCTTTGGGCGTAGGGAAAAACGCCTGGTCACCGATCTGAAAGCCGGAGGTCGTCAAAATTGGAATGGGAAGAACGCTGACGGTCCATCGCCCGGTAATCGCGTTGTAGATATCGGCTGTAGAACTGGGATCTGTTTGCGTTCCACCGACAACAACCAGAACCGACCCCACTGCCACTGCCGCAGGCATAAATCGGACACCCGCCAAAGTTGAACTGGTCCACTGGTCGGTAATGCTATCGAAAATGTCGACTGCGCCCGCCGCAGATACCCCAGATCTGATGAATATGGCATCATTGCCAATGGTCGCTGAAGCTTTATAACCATTATGAGGGCTGAACGTATGAGTGACTAAGCCTGTAGTCTCATCATAGACGCTTGCGGTATCGTCATCAGTGGAAGTCGCATCGATGATCACAGCCTTATTACCCGCCCTGGCAGCCAACATATAGAGATGACTCGCCAACCCATTAACCACCGTGTGATTTAACGCGGCTGTCGCGCTCAAGAAGAGTCGATTTTCCAATTGTTCGATCATATATTTTTCCGGTTCGAACCATCTCCTATCGGCCGTTTTTTAAAGTGCTCGAAACGCCCAGGAATTATGTAATGCGATGCCACGATTCGTCAGGAGCAAACTGCTCATTTGGCTCCGGATGCCAGCGAGTGTCTGCGCTTGATATTCTTGCGAAAGATGTACCAATCCAATGTCAGCTGGATCGCTTGGGCTAGGGGAGTTGTAATCATATCCGGTAGGTGGTGTGAACTGGTGTCCATTGTTGTCACCCGGCACATTGCCCGTCGGAGCAGCAATCACGGAAGGTTGTTCATCTACATAATCCGTCCACCAAACAAACACCTTTGAAAATATTAAAAGGGACATCACTGATTCTAAATTTCGGCCGGGGTGGATTCAAATTAGAGATGCAACACAAGAGCTTTGACTGAAAGACATCGCTGTCGGGAATCGGTAGGTTGGGTTTACCAAGACTCAAACCACGAAAGGCCCGAACAGCGATGTCCTTCACCCATCTTACGCTGCAAG
>JBBSFP010000356.1:0-3420 GCA_038238625.1 Tepidisphaerales bacterium | reverse complement strand
CTTTTCTTTTTTTGCAAGCGATTGATCTCCATTTCCCTGACCGTCCTCGACTAACCGATCCCCAGGTACTCACATGCTTCGCTTATTCCAAGCGACACCCTTCCAGGGATTTGTCAACCGTGGTTAACAACTCGCACCCGCTGTGGGTAATGAGCACATCATCTTCGATTCGCACGCCCCCCTGGCCCGGCAGATAAATTCCCGGCTCCACGGTCACCACCATTCCAGGGCGAAGCTCCTCATCGCGGCCACGGCGATTGAGGGTCGGCTGCTCGTGAATTTCGCGTCCAATGCCATGTCCCAGCCCATGACCAAAGTATTCTTTATAGCCCGCCTTGTCGATGATGTCGCGCGCCACCTGGTCCGCCTGGTGGGTCGTGACCCCCGGGCGCAGAAAGTCGATTGCTGCCAACTGTGATTCCAGAACGATACGGTAGATTTCTTTGATTTTATCCGACACTTTCCCCAACAGCAGGGTACGGGTCAGATCGCTGCAATAGCCTTTGTATAGCGCTCCCCAGTCGATCAGGAGCGGTTGATCTCGCTGCACAAGATGTTCCCCAGGGCGATAATGGGGTAAAGAACTATTGGCACCCGCGGCGACGATCACTGGAAAGCTGCTGTCAGAGGCACCCCGGGAACGCAGCTCGAATACCAGCGCCCCGGCAAGGTAATTTTCCGTTTGACCGACCTCGATCGTCGGGCGAATGGCCTCGAACGCTTCTTCCGCCATTGCCGCCGATCGTCGAATTAAGTCAATTTCAGTATCGTCCTTGACCTTGCGGATGTTGGTCATGACGTCCTCGAGCGGCACCAGCTCAGCGTGCCCACTCGCTTGGCCAGCCCGCAATGAGCCGTTGCCCGATTCTGCACCGGTATTTTTAAGGCTGTTCATCAGCGCGTCGATCTGCCCGATCGTGGTGAAGTTGGCTTCGAATCCCACCCTCTGGCAGTTGGCACCGCAAAGCACATGGGTCAGCGCATCAGACATCTTTCCATCGCGCATCGTGACGTTGAGCCAACCTGCTTCCTGCTCGGCTTGCTCCTTGTAGCGAAAGTCGGTGACTAGGAAGAAGCCTTTCTGCGTGATGACCCCGACAGAATCATCGCCTGTGAAATTGGTGAGATATGCCAGGTCGGGGGGGTGATTGAGCAGCAGCGCGTCGAGATTGAGTTGCTTCATGGCATCGCGAACACTTTTTTGTCGCGATTTGAGATACGCTTTGGCTCGTGAAACAGCAGTTTTCATAAGATTGACTTAGCAAAAGAGGTCGCACAGTATAGATGTGCTTAAAGCGTGTCAACAAATTGCCGGAGCCGCCAAGGCGGTCGAATACATACAGGTGAATACGTATATGGCCAACAGTTCTGAGTCGAAATTCCAGGCGCTTCGCACGCTGTTGACGAACATGCGGCGAGTCATCGTGGCTTTTTCAGCGGGGGTCGATTCCACCGTCGTACTGAAGGTGGCTATCGATACGCTCGGATCCGATAATGTGCTTGCGGCGACGGGGGTGAGCCCGTCGCTGGCAGAACGGGAACTGCAAAGCGTGCGCGACCTGGCTGCGTTAATGCACGCCCCGCTGGAGCTGGTTCCCACCAGTGAGATGGAAAACCCCAACTATTACTCCAACCCCACTAATCGCTGCTATTATTGCAAGAGTGAACTTTATGGAAAGCTAACGGCGCTGGCAAAAGAGCGCGGCTATCCGGCGATCGCCAATGGTGTAAATCTTGACGACATGGGCGATTACCGACCCGGAATCAAGGCGGGCAACGAGTTTGCCATCCAGTCGCCTTTGCGCGATGCGCTGATGACCAAAATCGACGTTCGCGAGCTTGCCCATCGGCTGCAACTCCCGAACTGGGAAAAGCCCGCGTTGGCGTGTCTCAGCAGCCGTGTGCCGTACGGAACGCCCATCACTTTGACGTCCCTTAGTCAGATTGGTCGAGCCGAGGCATTCCTGCGTGATCACGGCATCGGGATCTGCAGAGTGAGGCACCATCAGAAATTAGCACGAATCGAGGTGGAATTGGACGATCTATCCAAGGTAGTTTCCGAGCCGTTTCGGTCCGAATTGGTAAGCTATTTTCGGAAATTAGGCTATACCTACATTGCATTGGACCTGTCGGGATTCCGAAGTGGCAGCGGTAATGAAGTTTTGATTGAAGCGTCCTCCGTTTGACCCCATGGCCGGAAGGTGGAAGCGCTTGATTGTGGAAGATGACCAGGATCGGAAGGATAGGGGCAGATTGCAACACGCCGCGCGAACGGCGCGCCGGGGGGCTAGGTTGTCCTTGAGAATCGGTTTAAAAAGTGTCTGCTTGACGCTGCTGACTGTGCTTTTGTTTTTCAGCATCATTTTCGGCTATGGCTTGTCAAAACGTGATCTCGCCATTTTGAACCATTTCAGTGAATCGGTAGTGGATTGGCAATCGCACGCCGACTATCGCCGGATTGGTTTTGCGTACATTCATGAGAGTTACGCCTGCATGACTGCGCACATCGCGGGTTGCACGGCCACCGAAGCGCTGATGACCATGCGTTCCATTCCGGGCCTGCCTGAAAAACTGGCCGTTAACCCTACCTCCCAAAAGCATTACGTTGATTTTAGCCGTGGCGAACTATCCGCTTATCTGCATCTCTGCGGCGAGCAGGGGCCAGGGATCGCCAACGTGCTCCCCATGATGCAGAGCCTGGCCAGTCGGCCCGCACGCAGTGACGAAGAGATCACAGGCTTTTTGAGCACTTTCAGACTTGCCGCCAGCATTGAAACCCGATCCCCCGAAGCGATCACGGGGGTGCGCTCGCTGTTGGAAGACACTCATGCCGCTGAGGGGTTCACGAGCACTGAGCCCACTGAACTCGCCGTTTTGCCCTACATCAAGGCCATTGCTCAATCGCGGGGGTGGCCCGAAAACCCCGATGACATGAGTGCTGATCAGCAGTTGGTCATCATGAAAGAGCTGGATGGATATGTGCATGATGTTGACCGCCCGGTATGGCGTACCAAGCAGGTAACGGATTTTTTAAATGGCGTCTGGGGCGAATGCTACGGGCAGATGTACCGGAACTACGCCATTGCTGATCTGATGCGAGCCCATGCAATCGGCCAATGGACTACCTGGGTGTTGTTGACTGGCGTGATGGTTTGGCTGCGTGCCAGCTTCCGTAAAGGCGACAAAGTCTACCCTGCTTCGCAAGGTGTCCGCATCGAGCCGGGCGCGGTTTAATCTTGTCGATGGCGTGAGAAGGGGGCGTTTTACCGCAGAATTCTCGCTGAATCGTTGGGAAAAAAGCTACAAATCCACAGCCGCGGTTCATCGGCTTTATCTTTGACAACCGTTGCTGCCGATTGTTATCATTCGGACCGAGTTCAACTGGGTTTATCAACAGGAAGGCTACGCTCATGAAGTTGG
>JBBSFP010000355.1:0-3429 GCA_038238625.1 Tepidisphaerales bacterium | reverse complement strand
CGCAATATGCTGATCGAGCAGGTGAGAGCGGCGAGCGTCGAAACACTGGACAAACCCGTGGAAAAACCGAATCCGCGTTTTGCGACGGCAGGCGAGCTGGCAAACTTCCAGGCCCTGCACACGGCCATGCACGCGGGTCAGATTTCCCTGATTCGCCGAAGCCTGGGCCGGCCGCCGCTGAACTAAAGTTCGACCAAAATCTCCCGCGTGGTTCACGGTGCTGTCGAGGGCAGCGTGGCCGAGGTGCTGGGCATCGTTGCGGGATCGCCTAACGGCACGGGCAAATCTATGTTGGGCATGGACGCCGGTGTTGTGGCCGGTTCCGTGGGTTGAGTAACCGACCTCGCTGGCTCGGTGGTGGGGGATCCTGTTCCTGCCGGCTCGCTGGTGGCAAAGGGGGCTGTGGTAGCCTTGGGGGCTTCATTGCTTCCAACTGGCAACGTGGTCGGCATGAGAGAATCAATGCCGGGCATCGAGGTGGGTGCCGTACCTGGCTCGATTACCGGTTGAGTGACGGGTTCGGTAGTAGGTTCGGTCGCTGCGGAGCCTACGGGAATCGTCGTCGGTTCTATCCCCGGAAGAGTAATCGAAGGGATTGCGGGCGCTGTTGTGGTGGTGGGACGGGTGGCTGAAATCTGGGCCATGATCAACGTCACCAGATCGAGCAGAGACTGGGCCGTGCGGCGAACTGTCGGATCGCTGTCATTCGCGGCCAGCGCCGAATACTGCTTTCGCTGCCAATCCAGCGGCAAACCGAGAGTCTTCATCATTGTAAGGAGGCGTTTGATCCACAACGGATCGTTGAGCGCTCCCTCGGCCTGACGCTGTTTCAACTGGTCCGGGAGTAATCCAAGCGTGAGATTAGAAGCCCAGGCGCGTACGAACGGATACTTGTCTTCGGTCTCGGCGCGAATCACATTGAACAACGTAGGCAGGGCCTGCTGCATGTGCGGGTCGCGGCTGGAAACCATGAACAAGTCATTGCAAAGGTCCAGCACATGCAAACGATCATCGGCGTTCATCGCGCCAATGCCGTTAAGCGTCTGCTGGAAATTATTCATCGGCGTCGCCGACCTCTCCATGATCCGCGTGAACGGCACGCGGGCCCCGGCTGCACCAAAGGTAGTAGGTGAAATCGGGTTAATAAGCACATCAAAATTCAATTGAATCGCGGGCACCGGATCGGCATTCATCACCTCTTGCAACACGCCCGCATCCAATCGGACTGTGAAACTGATTGAACTCTCCGGTGGATTTACTCCGACGGGCGGAGCAGTACCGGGTTGCAAGGGGCCTGGCCGCGCTTTGAGAATTAACCGGCGTGAGATCCGTTCCACCGCAACCCCGGGAAGATTCACCAATCCGCGACCATGAATCTGCACGTTGAACAGTGCCTCGGGATGTAGCACACCGTCCCCTCCAATGCTGATATCAAAATCGCTGATGTTTTCGATTGTCAGCCGCGCCAGCATCGGTTCGCCGAATTTATGCGGAATCTTCAGCGGATCGACTGTGACGGTGTAGAACAATTGCGGCTGGTCAATAATTCTGATCCACGACTGCGGGAATTGTTCAAATTCCTTGCGCAGGGCTGCCGCTTCGGTCCCGTTGGGTTGTGGGCGTAGATCGAGCGCTCTGAATGCTTCCCAAAGCGTGACACCCAGCTGGCTGGCGGGGTGTTTATCAGCCAGCTTCTGGGCGCGCTCACGGATGGCAGGGTCCGGCCGGGTCCCGCGCGCTTCATTTTCCAATCGAATAATCCCGAGTTCTGAAAGTGGATCGCGATCGGCGATGGCAGACAACTTCTGTTTAGCCTGTAGTTTTTCACCTCGAACGAGGTAGAGCCATCCTTCGAGCCGAGCCCGGGTCTCATCATTTTCTGGAACGCCAAATTTCAGGACGTCCACCAGCGGCGCAGCTGCGTCAGCTTTCCCGACAAAATAGAGGTAAATCCAGGCGGCATCTTCCACGGCATCCACATATTGTGCGAGCAGATCCTGGCGTTGTTTCAACTCCGCTTCACTGAGCGCCGACGCGGAATTGGGCTCAGCGACCAAAGCCGTGCTGGGAGCCGTCGTGGCGACCGGGCTGGGAGCAGTCATGGCGGTCGTCGAAGGGGCTGTAGCGGAGGGTTGAACATCGTCGAGCGCCGATGTTGGCGTGGTAACGGTCGCACTATCAACCACTGGCAACATTGGGTTGGTGGCAGGCACATTACGATTGGATGATCCCGATGGCTCGGTATCCACGGGCAAGGTCGCCGGGTGCGCCTGCGCGTTAAGCGATCTGATATCGGATTCGAGGTCCCCCCAGGTGGGAGGCGTGGCATCGGTGGATTCGCGCGTGGTTGCGCCCATCGCGCCCATATGCCGGCGGATTTCGATCACCCGGTTGTAACAGGAATTAAGCAACTGCTGCTGCGTGCGAGCGCGGACCTCATCCTGGCTGGGACCTGCAGCGCGTTCCAGCATCGCCTTTAACAGCAGCGCCTGATAGTTGAAAGGATCACGCCCCACGATGCTGTTGACGATATTCCGCGCATTGTCCATTTGGCCGGAAATGGCATTTTCGCTGGCGGCATCGAGCGCGACCAGGTAGTCAACCCCCAGCCCCGATCGTATGGAAAGCTCAATGGCCGTGTTATAGAACGTGGCCGATTCATCCGGTAACCCGTTGGTCGCCAGCAATTGCGCAACGAAATTCATGACCGAAACCTGCGCCGGATTAGCGCGCAGCATGGCAAGCAGCAGGTGCATCCGCTCGGTCGAGGAACTCTCATTCAGAATCTGCCCATAGCGCAGGCGAAGGGCCTGCAAGTTGAAGGGATTGAGCTTCATCGCAAGCTGGACCAGCGCTTCCGCTTCGCTCTTGTCGCCCCGTTCCGCTGCAATCTGGGCCGCAGTGGCAGCGGCAAATGAACGCACTTCCGGAGCCAGTTGCATCTGCAACAGTCGCTTCAGATATGCCAACCGCTGATCGGCCGATTGCTGCAGCGATATGTACATCTCAATGCGCTGGATCTGGGCGCCCTGGTCGTAAGGATCGAGGCTGTAGTACCGCTTCATGGCATCGACGGTCGCGTCGATATCTCGGGCTTGCAAATATGCATCAATAGCAAGTCGCGGGTAGCGCTCTTCCTTCGGATCGAGCCGCGCAGCTGCATCCAGAAGGTTCCCTGCCAGAGCCCAGTGCGCAGGAACCATCGATTTATTGGAACGAATAATATTCTGCGCCATGTCCGACACGCGCCACGCCAGCTCGGCGTTACCCGAATTAGGATCAACCGGCGGTGGTGGTGCCTCGATCAACGGCTTGGGGGTGTTGGGATCTTCATCGCCTTCTGTGCGCCGCTCGCGGGGCTTTCCTTCGTTCAGTCTAGCGTTGCAACTGTGTTCCGTGAAAACAGCGTGCGGGCCGTCGGGTTGCTCG
>JBBSFP010000354.1:0-3453 GCA_038238625.1 Tepidisphaerales bacterium | reverse complement strand
CCGCCCCGCCCAAGCCGGCAAAACCAAACAAGAGAATCGTGAACAACCGTTCATGGAAGCCGCTGGCGAGCCATCCATGGAATCGCGAATCGGCCCGAAGGGCCTCTTCGCCTGTAAGTATCGCTACGGCTGCGCCAGCGCGAGACTTACAGTGGAGGAATGAAAGGCAGGCAGAGTGACATTTCTATTTCAGCTAAGAGGGTGACATTTCTACTTCTTTACAACAGCATTTCTCGCTTCCACAATGCCCGCGATGGCTCGCTACTCTGGGCAGTGGCATTGGCAGCAAGGATTATTATGCCGGAAAAAACGAATTTTATAGGTCGCATCGGTAACTGGTTCAAGGGGCGCTCCGACGGCGGTGATCGCGTGGCGGCAAGTCACGGCAAAAACCCCTCTGCCCTACGCGGGACCGTCGAGGAAAATCCCAACCCGATGCTCTCCAAGCACCCTTCGGCTTTCGATGGCTTGCAGCGGCCGGATCCGGTTCGCAA
Source organism: Tepidisphaerales bacterium (assembly GCA_038238625.1). GTDB lineage: Bacteria > Planctomycetota > Phycisphaerae > Tepidisphaerales > Tepidisphaeraceae > JBBSFP01. The sequence continues at coordinate 2,959 of JBBSFP010000354.1, read as the reverse complement.
CACGTTCCTTCGTCCCTGGGCCAAGCGCGATGCGGCCATCGCCAATTTGCAGGATGGATTCAGCACGCTCACCGATTTGATGGGCGCCGTGCGCGACGGCCTGGAAAGAAGCGCAACACGCCAGGACGAATTGCTGCGGTACCTCTCGCACTTGCCCGAAGCGCTGCAGAGCATTCCAGAAGGTCAGAAACAGCAAGCGGAAACGCTCAAAGCAATCGGCGATCAGATCACCCAGCAGACGGGCCAGCAGCACCGAGTGGCCGAGATTTTAACCAACGTCAGCCAGGCTGCTGCCCAGCAGGGGAAGGTGCTCGATGCCCTCCACGGCCGCGTAGAAAATATTCATGACAATGGCCAAACCATGGGCAATACCATGCGTGATTTTGGTAACGCCATGAACAACGCCATGGCAGATGTAAGCCGCACTTCCACCACCAGCACGCAAGTACTGGAGCGCATCCGGCAGGACATTGGCACCCGCGATCAGACGCTGGAGCGCGAACTTCAAAAGCAAGCCAAGCGCTTCACAACCATGCTGGCCATCTCCATCTTCCTGGCGATCGCGGCTCTTGTCCTGGTGGCTGTCATAGGATACCTGATGCTTAACCACCCGTCTTTGGCAACGACTGCGCCGTGATGCCACAGGAATAGCTCGGCTATACCGAATAGCAGGCATTGAGTTAAAGAACTTCACCCCGTTAGCGCACGTCCACCGCCTTTCCCCCGGATTTGGCCGATTCGTAGATGGCCTGAATAATTGCCACCGCCTTGCGTGCCTCAGCTGGGTTGGTGTCGGCGTCCTGACCGGCATCCCACGCTTGCAGAATCGCCTGGATGTTTGTGCTGTGCAGGTCCATGGTGACATCCGTTGCACTGGAACCACCACCAGAAGTTGCCGCATTTTTGCCAAAGATTTCTTCGTAGAGCGCATCGCCACCGTGCTTTTTGATACGTGCCGCTACCCCCTCGTTGGGGGGTGGGCAAAGGTGCTCGCGCAGGGTTTGATCTTCGGGCTGCTCATCGCGAAACTTGAAAAGGCGCAATCCGTTCTCGCTGATGGCCGTGCCATTTTCGCCACCGACTTCGATGCGTGGAGGTTGTCCGGGAAACATCGCCGTGCTTCCTAAAATGGTCCCAAAAGCTCCATTTTCAAATTCAATCGCAGCGCTGCATGTGTCTTCCACTTCAATCTTCGCGTGGATCAGGCTAGCAGCATATGCGCTGACGCGCTTCACGGGCCCAACGATCCATTGTAACAGGTCGATGGTATGAACGCTCTGGTTCATGACCGCGCCACCCCCGTCTAGTTTCCAGGTGCCGCGCCAGCCGGCATCTGCATAATATTTGTCGGTGCGATACCACGGGGTAAATGAACCGGCCCAGGTGATGCGACCAAACCGCTCCTCTTCCACGGCTTTTTTCAACGCCATATTCGCGGGGCTCCAGCGGTTTTGGAAAATCCCGGCGATGCGCACCCCATTCTTCTTCGCTATCTCAGCCATGCGATCAATGCGATCCAGATGAATCTCCATTGGCTTTTCGGTGATGACATGCTTGCCGGCGTTCATCGCCAATTCCGCCGGGCCCATGTGATCGCCACTGGGGGTACAAATATGCACGATGTCAATGTCCGGGTGTTTACGTAGCATCTCTTCGATGTTCTGATAAATCGGAATCCCGGTGTAACTGTTCTTGGCCAGCGCCTTCTGTGCCTTCTCTGGAATAGTGTCACAGGCGGCAACCAACGATGCGTTCGCCAGCTTGGGCACCACGCGCACGTGCCATTCACCCACGGTGCCGGTTCCAATTACTGCACAGCGCCACTGTTTTGCCATCTCATCCTCGCTTTGAAAATCGAACTCCCGTTAACCGGGCACGCACTTCACAAAAGGTCATTGTTTGAGCCGCACGTATCTGCGGCCGAGTTTAATGAGTTTTGGTTGATCCAAAGTGTAGTCGATCTGAAGATCGATCACTTTCGCTCCGTCGACGTATACAGCCCCTTCCTTCACTTTTCGCATTGCTTCGCCGTTAGATGTTACCAGCCCCGCTTTGACCAACAATGGTCCGATCTTGAGAGGGCCCGGGCCCACCGCGACCTCCAGTACCTCTGAAGGGACATCGCGTTGCACAAACTGCCTTATGAACGCCGCCTCCGCTGCATCCGCTGCCGATCGATCGTGAAGCCGCTCAATCAGCAGTTTCGCCAATCGAATCTTCGCATCACGGGGATGCTGCTGAATTTCTGCCATGTATTGCTCGGGCGATTCATCGGTCAAGAGCCTGTAGTACCCTTCCTGCAATCCATCCGGGAGCGACATTATCTTGCCGAAAATGCCGTCTTGTCCGCCTGGTGTATCCGTCACGCCAATGTAATTCCCCAGCGACTTGCTCATCTTTTTCACGCCATCGGTGCCCACCAGCAGTGGGGTCACCATCACCACCTGCGGTGATTGCCCCTGCTCCTTTTGAAACTCCCGCCCTACCAAATTGTTGAACAACTGATCGCTTCCACCCATCTCCACATCCGCCCCAATCACGACGCTGTCCCACCCCTGCAGTAGCGGATAGATCATCTCATGTAGATAAATGTCGCGATTTTCCGCAAACCGGTTTGCAAAATCATCCCGCTGCAGCACCTGAGCCACCGTCTTGCGCGCCGCGAGCTGGATAATGTCGATCAGATTCATCTTCGCCAGCCATTCCCCATTCCAGCGGATCTCCAAATGATCGGCATCGGTGCGGAGAAGCTTCCCCACCTGGGCCACATACGTTTTTGCGTTGGCATCAATCTGTTCGCCACTGAGCTGAGGCCGGGTGCTGCTGCGGCCCGTCGGGTCCCCCACGCGGGCGGTGTAATCCCCGATGATCAGCACTGCTTTATGCCCCCATTCCTGAAATTGACGAATCACTCCCAATGGTACTGCGTGCCCCAGCGTGACATCGGGAGCTGTCGGGT
>JBBSFP010000353.1:0-3474 GCA_038238625.1 Tepidisphaerales bacterium | reverse complement strand
TGGCCCTCTCCGGTCAATCGGTTGGAAAGTAAATAGGCCATGTTGTCAAAAATGGGCTGCATCCAGGCCGTGAGTTTCTGATCTTTGTCACCGGGCAAATACCCGATGTCGCGACCCAGTGGCATGATCGGACGGGCGGCAAGTAGTTTTTGATAAAGCTGGTCGTTAAGTACCTTGCTCATCCCCACCGCGACAGCGAGCAATGTTTTACCAGTACCGGCGGCACCGATGAGCGATACCAGCTTCACCGAATCATCCATCAATAGATCGATCGCCATCGTCTGTTGCAAGTTTCGTGGCATGATACCGAAGATGGGACCGCGGCGGGGACGTACCGGCACAATCGCGTCAACATCTTTGCGAAACCGCCCCAGGGCCGTGTGATTCGGATCAAGCTGATCCTTTAACAACACAAATTGATTGGCAATCAGGCCGTGCTCGGGCAACTTCAGTTGCTTGGTGCCATACAGTGATTCGATGTCGCCACTGCTACACGTCAGCTCGGCCCAGCCGGAGTAGAGGTGTTCGAAGTCAACCTTCTGCGCTTCAAAGTCCTCGGTGGGAATCCCAAGCGTATCGCTCTTAATGCGGGCGTTGATGTCCTTGGAGATGAAGACGACCTTGTTTTGGCCGCTACGTTGCAACTGATAAGCGCAGCTAATGATGCGGTTGTCGGGCGTGTTGGCGGTAAGCCCTGGGGAAAGTTCATGGTTTTCATCAAGCACAATGCGCACGCGGCCACCGGTCTGCTCGACGGGAACACCTTTGGCCAGATTTCCTTTCTCGCGCAGGTGATCGAGATGGCGAATCACGGTGCGTGCATTGCGGCCCAGGTCATCATTGCCGGCTTTGAACTTGTCCAGCTCTTCGATGACATCAAACGGAATGATTACTTCGTTATCCGCCAGCAAAAAGATGGCGTTGGGGTTGTGCAGTAGGACATTAGTGTCCAGGACGAAATGCTTCCTCTGCCCATTTTCGTTTACCAAGGATTTCCCGGAGCCTTTCTGTCTGGATCGCCAACAGGTTTTTGCACCCGTGGCTTGTAAGCGCGCCACCTCGCGCGGCGCTGCCAGCGTTGCCGGTCAAGGGGATTTAACGTATCAAGAACAAGCGTGCCGGACTATAGCCCGGCGGCATCCAATTGAGATCTTCACAGAGCGCATTCCATGAGGCTATACCCCTTGATTTTTCGCCCACGATTTTTGGAAAAAATCTGGGGTGGTAAGAAGATTGCCCAGGTACTTGGAAAGAATAGTGATGTTTCGAAGAACATCGGCGAGAGCTGGGAGATTTACGATTTTCCCCCCGGCGTGGTGGACTCCTCCCCGGCTTGGATTAGCGCCCTCATTTCCAACGGAACGTTCGCGGGACGTACGCTACATTCGCTCATCGAAGAAGATGAGCATGCCGTCATGGGGGATGTGCCGTTGCTATCGCCTCACCGACAGTTTCCATTGCTGATTAAATTTCTAGATGCGCGCGAGGATTTGTCGTTACAAGTGCATCCTGATGAAGCTTACGTACGTGCTCACCCGCAGGTCCATTTGAAAAATGAGGCTTGGTATATCGTGCAGCACGATCCCAATGCAGTGATTTACAAAGATTTGGTGCCCGATGTAACGCGCGAGGCGTTCGCTCAGGCAATCGGCAATGGAACCGTGATGGAGCAGGTCCAGCGGATCGGTGTAAACGAGGGCGATTGCCATTATCTAGCCAGCGGAACCGTACACGCGCTGGGGGCAGGAGTGCTGGTTGCAGAGGTCCAAACGCCCAGCGACACGACCTTCCGCGTCTTTGATTTCAACCGCATTGAACCGTCGACCGGCAAGCACCGCGCGCTGCATGTTCCCGAGGCAATGGAATGCATCCGCTTTGACCTGCCCCCGCATCCCCGCCAGCCGCGCAGCCATGTGGCGGGGCTTTTTACAATCGTGACTCGCCTGGTGAGCTGCCCGAATTTCACAATCGAAAAGGTGCGTTTCAGCGAAGGGGCCGACCAATCCATTCCATATGATCAGCCAGTTATTTGGATCATGTTGCAAGGCCAGGCGAAAATTCGCTGTGACGGCATTAAAGAGCCAACGCACTTGCGCTGGGGGGACACGGTTTTGCTACCTGCGGGCATCAAGAACGCCATTCTCACAACCGTGACCGATTGCGTGTGGTTGGAGGTCACCTTTTCAACGTAAATGTGGGCCGGGCTTGCGAGCAAACGCACAGGCCCTGCCCGTGTTACGATGTTGCCGTATGAAAGAACGCATCCAAAAAATTCTAGCCAACGCAGGGGTAGGATCACGCCGCGGCATCGAGGAGATGGTGCGCGCTGGCCGCGTCAGTGTGAATGGGAAGGTGATAACCGAACTGCCGATTTTAATCGATCCCGAGAAAGTCCGCGTCGAGGTGGATGGCGATTGGGTGAAGTTAAAGGCCGGTCAAACCCAGCGGCGAGTTTACATCCTGATGAACAAGCCCAAGGGCGTTTACAGCACCAACGTGGCACAAGGCGAGCAGACGCGGGCGATTGATCTTCTGCCAGCGGGCGTGCCGCGGGTCTATCCGGTGGGGCGCCTGGATGCGGATTCGCAAGGGCTATTGCTTCTGACCAACGATGGGGAGTTGACCAATCATCTGACGCATCCGCGCTACGGGGTGGTAAAAACCTATCGCGCCGTTGCGGATGGGCGTATCGATGCTGCCGCGTTGGAAGAATTGCAACAGGGGATCTGGCTGGCCGACCCGCGCACGGGCAAGGGGTTTAAGACAGGACGAAGCCGCATTCGCATTGTTCATCGCGGGCGCGAGCGCACGGTGCTGGAGATTACGATTCGGGAAGGGCGCAATCGGCAAATTCGCCGAATGCTCGCCAACACCGGTCACAAGGTACGCGAGCTAATGCGCGTGCGCATGGGTTCTCTTACGCTGGATGGTCTGGCACCGGGGGAGTTTCGTGAACTAACGGGCCGAGAGCTTAAGGAACTCAAGCGCGCGCCCATCACGGCAGAAAAAGAGCCGGCGCGCAAGTCGCTGCCGAAGAGCGACAAGCCATCGGTGCGACAAAAGCGTGGTCTTAAATAAGCAATGACTTGCGTGGTGCACCATCACCTGGGCGCGGCGTTATTGCCACTGGACGAAGTCTGTGGTCGAAAATCCATGCGACGACTTCGGCTGGTAATCCTTCGTGACTTTGGTGATTTTTTCAACGTAAGGAACATATTGTGGATTGCTTAGATAGCGCTGCGCAAATCCGTCGATGCCGACGATCGAAACGCGGTTGCCATGCCCTTTGACATTGGTTTCAACGGTGCAGGGAATGCCGTGATTATTGAGAAATTCGCAGGCGGCACGCGCCTGCTTTTCCTCGATGCGGTCGTAGCTCTGCAAAACTAGATAGTTAAGGTTGGCAATGCGCTTGGCATTGCGCGTCACGCTTCCGACAGGTGGACGCGGCTCATTACTGGTGGCATCCGAAGG
>JBBSFP010000352.1:0-3502 GCA_038238625.1 Tepidisphaerales bacterium | reverse complement strand
TGATCGGGGGCACGGGCTTGGGCGCTGTATTGCCGAATCTGGATTTCGGGCAAAAACACGATTTGGATACCCCATTCGGAAGACCGAGCGACACGATTTTGCAAACGCAATGGGCGGGGGCAGACGTGTTTATCTTAGCTCGGCACGGCCCGGGTCATTTGCTGAATCCGACGCAGGTACCGTATCGGGCGAACATCTTTGCCTTAAAGCAGCTGGGGTGCACGCACATTATCGCCAGCGGGGCCGTGGGGAGCTTGCGAGAGGAGATGAAGCCCCGAGATCTGGTGATAAGTGATCAATTGATTGACCGGACCAGCCAGCGGGCCGGAACTTTTTTCGAAGGGGCTGCGGTTCACGTCGAATTTTCAGAACCCTTTTGCCCCTTGCTTCGTCAAATCGTGCTGGAAGCCGGTCGTGAACTGGCAACTAATAATTTCACTGTGCATGAGCGTGGGTGCTACGTGTGCATGGAAGGCCCGGCGTTTTCCACCCGGGCGGAAAGCCTGATGCATCGACTCTGGGGCGGAGATGTAATTGGAATGACCGGCATGCCCGAAGCGAAGCTGGCACGTGAAGCGGAGATCGCTTACGCCTCGATCGCGTTGGTCACCGACTACGATTGTTGGCGAACCAAACCGGCCGCCAGCGGTCAGGCGACCAGCAGCGGTGCAGGAACGGATCAACTTGATACCCGTCCCCCGGCATCTGCGCCAGAGAATTTGCTGCAGGAGATTCAAGCCAACCTGCAGTCGGCCGCCACCAATGCCATGATGGTCTTGCATAAGGCCGTGGAGTTATTAGCGGCGCGCGACGACCAGGGGGCGAGCCCCGCACATGAAGCGCTCAAACTGGGTATCTGGTCAGATAAAACGCTCATCCCGCCTGAAGAAGTGCAACGATTGGCCCCGTTGTGGATGAAATACTTTTAGCGGACCGACACAAAATTCAAAAGCAGTTGCCCAACGGGAGAAATCGCCATGAAAGGCATGTACGACGGTCTACTGACCTCCGAGAAATTCAAGACATTGCGAAAATGGATATGCACCGGCATCATCGGATTGCTGGTCGCGATGGGGGTGCGTCAGGGTGCACGGTCAGTGTTGGGGCAACCCCCGGTGTCTGGCCATGAAGATGCGCGCGAGGGGCGGCAGGGTGTGACCGTCAAGGATTCTCCCGAAGCAATGTCCAAACTGGAAACTGCACGCAGCATGGAGCGGCAACATGACTGGAACAAAGCAGCTGGTTGGTACCAGGAAATTTTAGAGCGATATCGTGATCGGGTTATTCCGTCTCACACCGATTCCCATGGAATCATTGATCAATACTCGAGCATCACCAACCTGGTGCAGGAATCGTTGTCCAAATGGCCAGCGGAGGGGCTTGCCGCCTACCGTGCGCGCTACGGGGTGGCGGCCAATGCATTGCTGGAGCAGGCGGGGCCCGGCGACCGCGATACGCTGGCGAACATTCTCCACACGTATTTCGTCAGTGATGCCGCCCGTACTGCCGGGATGCGGCTCATCGATATTTACTTGGAAGACGGTGATTTTTCTGCGGCGGCCTGGTTGGGCGATCGATTGCTGCAATGGCATCCGAACCTGGTGGGTGGGGAACGAGCTCAGGTCTTATACCGGACTGCGTTGGCGTATTACCTCTCATCCGACAAGCAAGCAGCGCAAACCCGTTTCGAAACGCTAAAGAAGGATTTTCCCAATGCCCAGGAAACCATTTTTGGTAAGCCCTCGACACTGACGGCTTTGCTTGAAAAACAGATGGCAGAGCCGCCGTTGGTTGCGGCGGTGAGTGATGATTCATGGTTGACCTTTGGGGGAGATCAGCAGCGATCGCGCGTGCTCACCGGGGGCGGCATTGCTGGTGCACGGTATTTCAGCATCAAGCTGCCGCGCAAGCCATCCAAGAATCCAGCTGCGAAGGATACTGAAGCGCAGGGGCCCAGCGCTGATACCGCGGGTGCGACGTTGGGTGTTTTTCCAGCGGTTGATCGTGGCGAGCTGTTTTTCCAGGACGCGACGCACATCTGGGGGATCAGCCTTCAGACCGGTCTGCCGTTGACGGCCTGGGCGACGCGCTACGGCCGTGAAGGTTTTTATACGATCCCAGGTAAGCCCGGGACGCGAATGCAACAGTGCACCGTAACGGTTACCGAAAGCAGCGTGCTGGCGGTGATGGCGCAGAAGCCGCACATGGGTGCGCCGGACGAGAATATTTACAACAACCAGCCAGCCTCGCGCAACGCCATGGTGGTATGCCTGGATCGTCAAACCGGTGCGTTGCGATGGATCGTCAAATCCACCGACCTTAAAGATGTGCTGAACGGCGTCGATTTTGTCGGAACTCCAGTCGTGGTCGGTGACAATGTCTATGTGGCGGCCCGCGGCGGCAAGACATTGGAGTTCGATGAATCATTTGTGATTTGTCTGGATCTGCAGACGGGTTTATCCGCCAACCATAAGCCGCGCTGGCAGACGTTCCTGGCCAGTGCGCCGACCGGGATGGGAATGTACAACCAGGGGTTGGATCGCGGTGTGGGGATGGCGCAGCTTTCATACCGCAGCGGCCGTTTGTACGTCCTCAGCAACGTGGGTGCGCTGGCGGCTGTGGATGCTTATAGCGGTTCGCTGATCTGGCTAACGCTCTACCCGCGCGATGACCTCTTTTCCAGCGCGCGGGATGCAATGGCGCAGATGCAAATGCAGCGGAATGGAATTGCTCCTGACACTGTGCCAACAGTATGGCAAATGAACCCCGTGATGGAGCGGGACGGAAAGCTCTTTTGCCTTCCAGCCGATGGTCGCCATGTGCTGATCTACGATGCCGGTAATGGGCTGGAGATTGGGCGCATCCCGCGCTCGGGGGCAGACTCTTTCAACGTCAACGTTCTATTGGCGGTATTGGGGGACAAAATGTACCTGGCGGGCAAAGATTATATTTATTGTCTTCGCTGGCCGGACTACAAGCCACATCACGCTACTGATGCGCTGGTCTGGGGCAGCAATATCACCGGCAATATTGCCGGGCGTGGCGTCATTAGTGCTTCGGCCGTCAACCTGACTTCGACAACTGCGCTGCGCGTGGTGGACTTAAAAACGGGCAGGAATACCGAAAATTACCCCCCCAATGGCAGCTGGGATATTTCAGAAGAAGGGCCTGGCAACGTGCTGGTGACTTCAGAATATGTGATCGTCGCCGGAACTGATCATGTGAATGTGTACACCAGTATGGCGATGGCACGTTCACGGCTGGACAAGGACGAGGTGCAATCGCCATCCGACCCACATGTGCGCCTGATGTACGCCAAGGTGTTGTTCGGTGCGCGCGACATGCCTGGTTCATTGGCCAAGTTGGACGAAACTGCGCGGGTTCTGGGTGGCTGGCAGGCACTGCGTACCGGGCAGGCGCGCAGCGATCTACATGCAATGTCGCTCGATATGGCTGAAAAGCTGCAGAGTGATCTCAAGGGAAACACCTCTGAAGAGCGGGT
>JBBSFP010000351.1:0-3505 GCA_038238625.1 Tepidisphaerales bacterium | reverse complement strand
GAAGATCAAGGTCGGCACCGGCTCCAATACCGGTATACCCATGTATGTGTTTGCCATGTTCCAGGGCAAATTTGCCATCATCACCCCGGCACTCATTGCCGGTGCATTTGCCGAACGCGTACGGTTTGGCGGCTATTGCATGTTTATCACGCTCTGGAGCCTGCTGATTTACTGCCCGCTGGCACACTGGGTCTGGTCCGATGATGGGTTCCTGATGAATCGCGGCCCCAAGGGGGCAATTGATTATGCCGGTGGCACGGTGGTACACATCTCTGCGGGCATCAGCGGGCTGGTGGCTGCAATGTATCTGGGTAAGCGCAAGGGGTATCCATCCACGGCGATGCACCCGAACAATCTGGTGATGACGTTGATGGGCGCAGGACTGCTGTGGGTGGGATGGTTTGGCTTCAATGCCGGAAGCTCGCTGAATTCCAATGAAGAGACTGCGCGGGCGCTGACGGTTACGCAGGTGGCCGCTTCCGCCGGCGCACTCTGCTGGATGCTCATCGAAGCCATTCACCATCGTAAAGCGACCAGCCTGGGGCTATGTTCGGGAATCCTGGCGGGACTGGTGGCCATTACCCCGGCGGCGGGCGTTGTGACCCCCGGCGGGGCGCTGCTGCTGGGCGCGGTAGCATCGCTGGTTTGCTACTTTGCCGTGCTGGTCAAAAGCAGGTTTGGCTACGATGACAGCCTTGACGTGTTTGGCATCCATGGAGTCGCGGGAATTTTAGGAGCCTTGCTGCTTTCGGTGCTCATTCGCCATCAATGGATGGCCGAAGCCGTGCAAAAGGACCCAAATTGGGATGCCATGCACCAGTTCGGTGTGCAGTTGATGGCCGTGGCCTGTGCCGTGGGATACTCAGCGATTGTCTCCTTTATCCTGATTCTGATTGTGCAAAAGACCATCGGCTTTCGCCTGGATAATCCCCGCGAGGGTGCTGGAATGGATCATAGCCTGCATGGCGAGGCCGGGTATGGGCTACTGAACCTGAATTAGGCATAACGAGTCTACGCTGTCGGGATGCGAATCGGTCCGCGATACGGACCTTACGAGTCTAATAAACAACATTATGAAACTTATTACCGCCATCATTCAGCCGGATAAATTAGACGATGTGCGTGAGTCTCTAATTCGCGCGGAGATCACGCGCATCACCGTGAGCCGCTGCACGGGCCATGGGCGACAGGAGGGTGAAGAGCTTTATCGCGGACAGGTGGTGGTGCCCAACTTGCGTAATAAGATTCGGCTGGATATCGCCTGCAACGATTCGTTTGTGGAAATTGCCGTGCAAGCCATTTTGCGCAGCGCCCGGCATGGCGAAGGGGGCGCGATCGGCGATGGGAAAATCTTCATCACCCCTTTGGAAGAGTGCATCCGCATCCGCACCGGCGAACGAGGCGGGCAAGCGATTTAGGCAGTGAGGGCACTGGCTGCACGAATCAAGTGCCAATGGTGCCTCACCGGCGGATGCGCAGCAAGGGGTTACCAGCCAGTGAGGGCACTGGCTGCACATTTTCAGCAAGTTCGGCGTAATTGGCCCTTCATGAGGCGGGTATTTACCTACATTTAATAATTGGCGGGGCTGGAATAATGTGTAAGATGCTTGACGCGATTTTTTACGACCAGTTGTAACGGAATACGGGCTATCAAACTGAAATCAGGGCAGGCGCGGATTCGCGATGACGCCCTTGGGTGCTGATATGAAACGACCTCTTAATCTCAATGCCAACGGACGCGATTTTGATTCGCAATGGGGCAATCCTTCCGCCCCGGCCGTACGGATTGCTGACGCAGCGGGCCAGGCAGCACCGCACATCGGTGTGTCGGGGGCTGCATCGGTGATTGCGTCTGCCTTGCCCGTGCTGGAAGTGCTGGAAGACCGCCGCATGTTGTCGGCATCCATCAGTCGGCATGTGCTGGATGTCACCGGCACCAGCGGGCGCGACACCATCACCCTGTGGGCCGATGCCCGCCATCCCGCCACGATGCTCGACGTGCGCATCAACCGTGGCCATACCGTGGGGTTCAATCAGAGCGGTTTCTCCGGCATTCACGTCAACGGCCTGGCGGGTAATGACAAGATTCAGATCCTGGAAACTTACGCCAACGTTTACACCCCGGCGACCCTCATGGGGGGCGAAGGCAACGACACGATTCTGGGCGGCGAAGGGGACGATAAGATCATCGACACCGAGGGGGACAATCAGTTGATGGACGGCACTGGCGATGACACCATCGTCGCCGGGCCGGGTAAGGATCAGATTATCACCCGGGGGGGTCATGATGAAATTGACGGCGGAGGGGGCAATGACATCATCAACACGGGCCGTGGCCGGTCGAAAATTGAAGAACACGAGGGCGACAACGTCAACGATGGCCTGGCCACGATGGCGACGCCGCAGGTGATTGCCGCGCGCAAGACGCGTGCGCATCGCTGGCCGCGCATTTCCATCGGATTGCAGCCTAAAGACATTCAAAAATCTGCATTGCCCGCGCCGGTGGGCTATACACCTAAACAGATTCGCCATGCCTATGGGCTGGATCTTTTAGATGGCGGTGCTGACAAACGTTTCCCCACTTATACCAACCAGGGTTCCGCGCAGACGATCGTAATCATCGATGCGTATGATGATCCGGCCATTCTGGCCGATCTGCAATTGTTTGATGCGCGCATGGGCATCGCCGATCCGCCGAGCTTCCAGCAGTTATACGCCTCTGGATCGCAGCCGCTGTCCGCGGATATTTTTGGCTGGGATGGAGAGATTTCACTGGATGTGGAGTGGGCTCACGCCATGGCCCCCCAGGCCAACATCGTACTGGTTGAAGCCGACCAGGCAACCACGGCGGCCCTGTTGCAGGCGGAAGATTTCGCCGCCCAGCAGGTGGCCAGCAGCGGTGGGGTGGTTTCGATGAGTTACGGGATTCAGGAAAACAGCCCGTTTGGTAACGTGCCCGGTGAAGAAGCCATCTTTGGAAACCCTGCTTATAACAAGGTCACCTTCCTGGCGTCATCGGGGGATAACGCCGCCTCTTTTGTCAGCTACCCGTCCACCTCGCCGCACGTGGTCTCCGTAGGCGGAACCACCGCTACGATTGACGCCAGCGGGAAACTTACGGCTCCCGAAGTGGCCTGGGCCGATGGCGGGGGCGCGTACAGCGGCATCTTCACCCAGCCCGCGTTTCAAAAAGGGGTCACGCTGGGCGGTGCACCGCTGGCGGATTTCCGGGCGCAGGCGGATGTATCGCTCAATGCCGACCCGGCTACGGGGTATGCCGTCTATGACTCACTGGATGGATCATTCTGGAGCGAAGTGGGTGGCACCAGCGCCAGTTGCCCGGCCTGGGCCGGCTTTATCACCGATGCCAACGAGCTGCGCCTCGATGAAGGTAAAAGCGTTTTGGGAGATGGGTTCCTGGGCCAGCTCTACAACGTCGCCCGCATCAACTCGACGGCTAATTTCAATGATGTCACCACCGGCAGCAATGGTAACCCGGCCCTGG
>JBBSFP010000350.1:0-3524 GCA_038238625.1 Tepidisphaerales bacterium | reverse complement strand
TCAAGAGCGGGGTGGTCAGGGCTTCGATTATGTGAAGTTGAAGTGGGGAGCCGATCGTCCATTCCCGCAATCGTTCGATCGTACCCGCGCGGTTTTTACCAAAACTGAACGACGTGCCTTCCACGATGTGGCTGATTCGCACCTCATCGCGCAGAATCGCCAAAAAAGCTTCGGCTTCCAGGTTCAACATCTCCGGGGTAGGGGCGAGCATTACCAGTTCGTCCACATGTTGCTGTTCAATCAGTTGCTGCTTCATCGCTGGAGGAGTCAGGCGTGGCGGCGCTGCTTCAGGGCGCAGCGTCGTCAGCGGGTGCGGTTCAAACGTTACCACTGCCACCGGCTGTTCTCGGCGCAATGCGCCGGCGGCGCGAAGGAGCGCCAGGTGCCCGAGATGCATGCCATCGAAATTTCCCACCGACACAATCGCCCCAGTGGTAATCTGTCGCAACCCCTCCAGCCCGTGCATCACGCGCATGTCCGCTCCTCTATGAAATTCTGCTGTTAACGGCTGACCAGCGCGCCAGTATTGTAACGGCTCATGATCGCGAGGGCTTGGCCAACGCGGATCGAATCCCAACAACACAGAGGATCACTCATGCTTAAACCATTGACCCAGTGCGAATATTTCATCGCCTTATTAATCACGTCGTTGTTGGCATTTCCTGCCTCTACCCCCGCGGCCGTGCAAATCGAGAAAATCGATTATGAAGTCGACGGCGTGAAGCTTCAGGGAAAACTAGTTTACGATGATGCCGTGCAAGGGAAACGGCCCGGCGTGCTGGTCTGCCCGGAATGGTGGGGGCTCGACGACTACACCGTGGGGCGCTCCAAACAGTTGGCGGAGATGGGATATGTTGCCTTCGCGGTGGACATGTATGGCAAGGGCGTGACTACCAACGATCCAGCCGCCGCCGGGAAGCTTGCCGGACCCTTGCGCAACGATCGCCAATCGATGCGCCGGCGGGTGAATGCGGCACTCGATCAGCTTAAGAAAAGCGACCGCCTCGACCCGAGCAAGATCGCCGCGATCGGCTATTGCTTTGGTGGCACTACGGCATTGGAACTCGCTCGCTCCGGCGCGCCACTGGTGGGTGTCGTCAGTTTCCATGGCGGGCTCGATTCCCCCGCGCCCGAGGATGCTAAAAACATTCACGGTAAAATTCTGGTTTGCACCGGCGGTGACGATCCTATGGTCCCGGCGGAACAGGTCATCGCTTTCGAAAAAGAAATGCGCGACGCCAAGGTGGATTGGCAGACCATCGCGTATGGCGGCGCGAAGCACGCCTTCACCAATCCCGCCGCCGATTCGCATAAGTTGGAAGGAATCGCCTACAACGCGGCAGCGGATCATCGCTCCTGGCAGGCGATGAAGAATTTCTTCGAGGAAATTTTTCGATAAACCCAGACGACTGGATGGAATTCGAAGCTCATACGCCCAACTTCGCCTTAAGCGCCTCGAGGGATTCCACGCCCGCCGGTAGCTGGGCTTCCTCGATGAGCATGACCGGAATGCCATCCCGCACCGGGTAGCGCAGGCCACCAACATCGGCCAAAAGAAAATCCCCCTCTTGCTGTAGCGTGCTGTGCGTCAACGGACAGCGAAGCAGCGCCAGCAAATCCGGGGCAATCACGGAAGATGTCACATCAGCGGCGGGGATTTGGTCCATGGCAGGAGTATACCGTCAGCTTGCCGCGGCGCGCCGAATTCAATCGGAGTCCTTGCGATCGGGCCAGTCGTGAAATCCGAAGCTTCAAAGCGCTCGATTTCTATTATCAGCCGCACATTTAGGCACCGGTAGGACTAGCAGATTTTTCTCCAACCCTGCCGCATTTAGGAAACAATTCACACGCCGATTTGTGCCCTGAGCCGGCGCTGCTAAAATTGAAGTTGCATGAATCCTCCCGATTCGAATTCCCCCCTGTATCTCGGTATCGAGATCGGTGGCACCAAGCTGCAGGTCGTGCTCGGCACTGCCGATGGGAAAATCCATGCCCGGTGGCGTGCTCCGGTCGACGCGGCAGGCGGTGCAGCGGGGATTCGCGATCAACTTCAAACTGCCATACCCCAGCTTCTTGGCGATAAAAAACCCCGGGCAATCGGTGTCGGGTTTGGCGGGCCCGTGAACTTCACCACCGGACGCATCTGCAAATCACATCACATCCCCGGCTGGGAAAATTTTGACCTGGGGCAATGGCTCACCGCGCAAACCGGGTTGCCCGCATTTATTGATAACGATGCCAACATCGGAGCGCTCGCAGAAGCGCTCTGTGGAGCAGGTATCGATGCCGATCCGGTTTTCTATTGCACTCTCGGCAGCGGCGTGGGTGGCGGGCTGGTGATCCGAAAAAAAATCTATCACGGCCGGGCACCCGCCGAAGTGGAATTCGGGCACCTGCGCTTAAATTGCGGCGGTACGCTCGTCGAAGACCGGTGCTCTGGCTGGGCGCTCGACAAACGTATTCGCGCGCTCAATGTGGAACATCCAAAAAGCCAACTGGCAAAACTGTCTGCGGAACACGCACCGTTGGGGGGGCAGGCGAGGGTTCTGGTGGCAGCGGTGCAGCGTGAAGACGCCATCGCCATCACGCTTTTAAATGAATGGTCAGACGATCTCGCTTTTGCGCTGTCCCACGTCGTTCTTCTTTTTCATCCTGAGGTGCTGGTGCTCGGTGGGGGCCTCAGTTTGTTGGGTGAGATTGCCCGCAGCCGAGTTGCCAATCAACTGCCGATGTATGTCATGCAGGCCATGCACCCGGTATCGCGCGTGGTCCTTGCGGCGCTGGCAGAAGATTGCATTCCCGTCGGCGCTTTGTGCCTGGCGGCCCGCAGTGGGATGATGTGAGTAGTAATGTGAGGTTGAAAGGCTGGAGAAAAAAATATGCCCGAAACGGTGAACGTCAAACAATGGATCGAGCACTATCGGCAAGAGCAAGTCGCCGCCATCGCTGCGATCCCTACCGATCAGGTCGCCCAACTCATCGACCGCTTGCGTGTGGCCTACCTTGAAGACCGGCAGATTTTCGTCTTCGGCAACGGCGGCAGCGCCGCCAACGCCAGCCATTTTATTACCGATCTAGGCAAAGGCTCGAGCGATAAACTGAATGGCGCAGCCCAGGGGAGTGACAGCCGCCGCCATCGCCGCTTCCGCTGCATGAGCCTCAATGACAACGTCTCGTGGATGACCGCACTGGGGAACGATTATGCGTACGATGAAATTTTCGCCCGCCAACTGATAAACTACGCCCGGCCGGGTGACCTGGTGCTGGTGCTGAGTGTCAGTGGCAGTTCCCCGAACCTGGTGAAAGCCGTGCAATGGGCCAAACAAAACGGGGTCTACAGCATCGCACTGGTTGGCGGCAAGCGCGGCAAACTCGCCGATCTCGCGGACGAAATCATCGTCATCGCCTCTGAGCATTATGGCAGGGCCGAGGATGCGCAGATGGCGATCTGCCATTTGCTGTGCTACGCGTTCATCGAAAATCCATCACTGGTGGAAGATTAATGCCCGGGCCGCGACCATTTA
>JBBSFP010000349.1:0-3530 GCA_038238625.1 Tepidisphaerales bacterium | reverse complement strand
GAACGCCGCTTCCGAATTGATTTTGGAAAGCCCGGTGGCCCGGGATTTCTTGCTGGCAGATCGTGAAGCCCGTTCTCCCATATGAATCAGGCATCATAAAAGCCTATCCAAGGGAACACAACAATAAGCGAGCTTCAAGCGCAGGGGTATTGAGCTAGGCAAGGTAATGCGGCGATTGCCATTGTGGCAGTGTCATTCGAACTTGTGCCGGAATTGGCATTAACCTCGCCATGCCGAGCAATTAAATGCAGTGATCACTGTCGCTCTAACTGATTGTTATCAATCTAGTTAGGGTGCCTCGCTATTAGAATTTGGTGGCATGACCTTTGCATTTGGACCCGTGTGCTTCCCGCGTCTTAGTCGGCGGCGGGGGCGAGGTCACCCGCTTAGGATCGTCTCCAGTGCTTCCACTGATATGCGTTCCGCGGAAAAATTCAGGAGCTGAATCATGGCGAAAATCGTTGGAATCGATCTGGGCACCACCAACAGCGTGGTCGCGGTCATGGAGGGAGACCAGCCCAAGGTTCTTATCAATGCACAGGGCAGTCGGCTTACTCCATCAGTGGTCGCATTTACCGATAAGGGGGAGATTATCGTGGGCCAAAACGCCCGGCATCAGCAAGTGACCAACTCCAAAAACACCGTATTCTCCATTAAGCGGTTCATGGGCCGTCGCCATAGCGAGGTGGGTCAGGAAGAAAAAATGGTGCCGTACGAAGTCGTCGGCGCGCAAGATGAAATGGTGAAGGTCAACGTTCGCGGCAAAACCTACACGCCGGAAGAAATCTCGGCGATGATTTTGGGTGATTTGAAAAAAACCGCGGAAACGTATCTCGGTGAAAAGGTTGATCAGGCGGTTATCACAGTCCCCGCGTATTTCAATGACGCCCAGCGCACGGCGACCAAGAATGCCGGCGAGATCGCCGGTTTGAAAGTGCTGCGCGTGCTCCCCGAACCCACCGCGGCGGCTCTCGCTTACGGCCTTAATAAAAAGAAGAACGAAAAACTCTGCGTCTTTGACCTGGGCGGAGGAACCTTCGACGTTTCAGTCCTGGATGTCGGGGACGGTGTTTTCGAAGTGCTCAGCATCAATGGCGATACCCACCTCGGTGGCGACGACATGGATGAGGAATTGATCAACCACCTTGCCGAACAGTTCCGCAAGCAGGAGGGGATCGATCTGCGTAAAGATCCCATGGCCTTACAACGCCTGAAGGAGGCTGCGGAGAAGGCCAAGATTGAACTTTCCAATGCGATGGAGACGACGGTCAATCTGCCCTTCATCACCGCCACGCCTGAAGGCCCCAAGCATCTGCAGGAAACGTTGACGCGCGCCAAATTCGAGCAGCTCATCGCGCGCCTGGTGGAAAAATGCCGCCAGCCGCTCGTCGATGCGCTCAAGGATGCGAAGCTCAAGCCTGAGCAGATTGATGAAGTGATCCTGGTAGGCGGTTCCACTCGCGTGCCGATGGTGAAACGGCTGGTCAAGGAGCTTTTCAAAGGCAAGGAACCGAATCAAAGTGTGAATCCCGACGAAGTGGTTGCCATCGGCGCGGCCGTACAGGCGAGCATCGCGACCGGCGAGATGAAGGATATCCTGGTGCTGGACGCCACCCCGCTGAGCCTTGGAGTAGAAACGTTGGGCGGCGTGATGACCGCGCTTATCCCACGCAACACCACCATTCCTTACGAGAAAAAGGAAGTGTTCTCCACCGCCAGCGACAATCAGCCCTCTGTGACTATCAATGTTCTGCAGGGCGAGCGCGAGTTTGCTAAGGACAATCGCCTTCTGGGGCGGTTCGATCTGACGGATATTCCCCCCGCCCCCCGCGGTACACCGCAAATCGAGGTGACTTTCAAAGTTGACGTCAACGGCATTCTTAATGTTTCAGCCCGTGATCTGGGTACCGGTAAAGAAAACAAGATCACCATCCAAGGGAGCGGCAGCCTGTCCAAGGAAGAAATCGAGCAGAAAAAGTCCGAAGCCGAAGCCCACGCCGCCGACGACAAGAAGCGTCGCGAGACGATCGACATGAAAAACCAGGGCGAGCAGCTTGCCTATCAGACGGAGCGTAATTTGCGTGAGCACGGCGAGAAGGTGTCGCCCGATGTGCGTGGTCAAATCGAAAGCGCAATCAACAACCTCCGCGACGCTTTAAAGAGCGACGATGGCGATCGTATCAAGCGCTCCATGGAAAACCTGAACACCGTGAATCAAAAACTGGCGGAGGATATCTATTCCCGTGGCGGGGCCCCGGGCGGAGATGCGTCCAGGGGTCCCGAAGCGGGTGGGCACCCAGGCACTGCCGGCCAGCCAGACGGCCAACAGCCGCATGGTGAAGGGCCCAAGAAGGATGAGGATGTTATTGATGCGGAATATGAAGTGAAGGAATAACAACGGGCGATTTCATCCGTAAGAGACTCGTTGAGCCGGCCCTCTTGAGGGCCGGTTTTTCATTCCGCTCGCGCATTTTGCGCCCCCCATTTTGTGATTGGCCCAGCCCAATGTTAAAATCGCTCGGTTGATTAAGAGGAATTGCATGGCCCGCGTCATCTTCGCCCCTAGTGTACAGCGGCACGTATCGGCACCGCCGCGGCAGGTAGCTGGGCCCACCGTGCGCGAAGCACTCGACGAAGCGATGTTGGCAGAACCGGCGTTGCGCGGTTACGTGCTCGACGATCAATCAGCCCTCCGTAAACACATGAATGTGTTCATCAACGGCGAAATGATCCACGACCGCTCACGGCTAAGTGATCCGGTTTCGCAGGGCAGTGAAATCTACGTAATGCAGGCCCTGTCAGGCGGATAAAAAACGTTCAGGAGTGATCAAATGAGCGACAGGCTCCTCGTCGGAACCCGTAAAGGTCTCTTTACCTACCGCAAAAACTCCAGCGGAGAGTTCAACGTTGCTGACAGGCCGGCATTTTTCGGTGCGCCGGTTTCAATGTTGCTCCACGATCATCGAACCCAGCGAACCTACGTCGCACTCAATCATGGCCACTTTGGAGCCAAGATGCATGTGTCAACGGATGATGGAAGCGCGTGGCAGGAATTGACTGCCCCCGCATTCGACAAGGACGAACCCGGGCGCATCCCAAAGCAGGATGGCACCACCACCGAGCAGCCACCCTCGGTCATGCAAATCTGGTCGCTCGAATCCGGCGGCGAGGATCAGCCAGGTGTATTATGGGCGGGGACGATTCCCGGGGGTTTATTCCGCTCTGAAGATGATGGGCGGAGCTGGAAACTGGTGCGGTCGTTGTGGGATCGAACCGAGCGCATGCAATGGATGGGTGGGGGAGCTGATTGGCCAGGAATTCACTCGATTCGTCGATCCGCGCGACAGCGGGCAAATATCGGTGGGTATTTCCTGCGGAGGGATGTGGTCAACGTTCGACCACGCTCAGACGTGGGAATGCCGCGCCACGGGGATGCGAGCGGACTACATGCCACCGCAGCGGGCGTATGATCCAAACATACAGGATCCGCATCGCGTGGTGCACTGCCCAAGCAATCCAGATGCGATGTG
>JBBSFP010000348.1:0-3532 GCA_038238625.1 Tepidisphaerales bacterium | reverse complement strand
TCTGGTTAAACGTCTGCATCAGGCGCGGGACGACAATGCGGTGCGTGCGGTGCTGATCAACTTTGGTGGAACTAACTTCAATTTGTCGCAGGCCCATGAACTGCGGAACGCGCTGGATGACGTGCGCCGCTCCGGTAAGCGGTCGTTTGTCTATGCCGACAGCTTTGATACCCATACCGACGTTTCGGCCCCAGGTTCCCCGGATATCTGCATGCTAGGTGGCGGCGAAATTATGATCCCGGGTATTGGTTTGCAGACGATGTTCTACAAGGGGCTGTTCGACAAGCTGGGCGTGAAGGCCGACTACGTTCAGATCGGCGAGTACAAGGGTGCCGATGAATCTTATACCCGGCTCGGTTCCAGCGATGAGCTCAAGGGTGAGCTCAACAAGATTACTGACGGCATATACACGCACCTGGTGGATGGCATTTCCAAGCAGCGGAATATCTCTAAAGATGATGTGCGCCAAGCCATCGACGAAGCGATTATCACCGGAAAACAGGCATTCGCGCGCAAGCTGGTGGATCATCTGATCGATCAGGATGGCTTGCGAACGCTAATCAAAGACGAGATCGGTCAGGAGATTAACCTGATCAATGATTACGGCGCAACTTTGCACGAACGGCCCGATTTTTCTAATCCCCTGTCAATGCTGGCGGCATTGACCCGTAAATCAGAGCCGCAAACCAGTAAAAAATCGGCGGTGGCAATTATCTATGCTGAGGGGATGATCGTTGATGGTACGGCCGAGTCGGGGCTCTTCAGCAATGGCAGCAGCATAGGGAGCGAAGATCTCCGCCGGGCATTTCGCATGGCCGGAAGGGATGACCGGGTGAAGGCGATCGTGCTTCGCATTGATTCGCCCGGTGGCAGTGCGCTGGCCAGTGAAGTGATGTGGCAGGCCGCCCGTCATGCTGCGATGCACAAGCCGCTGATCATCAGCATCGGTTCAATGGCCGCCAGCGGTGGGTACTACCTTGCCAGCTCCGGCGATTACATCATCGCCGACCCTACTGCGATCGTTGGTTCAATAGGCGTGGTGGGGGGGAAGTTTGTGCTGAAAGATTTGTTTGAAAAATTAGGTGTGAACACCGAGGAATTCACCCGCGGGCGCAACGCCGACCTGTTTGCCACCGATCGTCCGTTTAGCGATCGCCAGCGTCGGATGGTGACCACCTGGATGCGCTCGACGTACGATCAGTTCACCGAACGGGTGATGACGGGGTGAGTGGGAAAGATAAAGGACATTGATGAAGTTGCGCGTGGCCGAATCTTTGTTGCCCGGCAGGCTAAGGAGTTGGGCATGATCGATGACCTCGGTGGCATTGATGATGCGATTAATTACGCCGCCAACGCCGCGGACCTGCAGAAGGGCGAATACGATGTGAAGGTAGTTCCCGCCCCGCACACGCTTGTAGACCTGCTGGCGGGTGGCGGCGACACCGACGAGATGCAGTCCAAGCTGCCGTTTGCTCCGAATATGACGTTGTCTGCTGACTCGCTCCTGCGGGCCCTGCCGGCATCCACTCGGGCGCTGGTTGGAAGGCAGATACTGATGATGCAGATGCTCGAAGCCCGTCCTGTGATGCTGGTCTGCCCTTACACGATTACGGTAAAGTGAACCTTGCCCGGCTTGAATCAAAACAAAAGCCCCGCCTGCGCGCGGTGCTTTTTTTATTTGGCCAGCGATTGCACCATCGCAGCAGCAGGGGGGGAGAGTGGTTTTCGTAATACTACCAGCTGCGCGACCAATGAGAGTACCGTCACGCCTATGGTCGCAGGGAAAAATGCCGTCGGGAACGACATCTGCGCTATTATGGCACATCCCATAGCACCGGTAAGATTACCAATTCCCACCGCTGCCTCATTTACGCCCACATGTCGGTTACTCTGCGGATCGTTGCTGACATAATAGATGCTGGCAAAGATCATCAACCCCATGATGGCTCCGATGGCTGTGTACGTGAGCATCGACCACCAGAACATTCCAAACATCGGCCACGCCGCCAGCAGTGCCAGCGCCAGGCCGGCATGCAACGTTATCAGCGCGCTTCGCCCGTATAACCATCGCCGCAGTTTGGGTCCTGCCAGCGAGGCAGCCGCCTGCGCCAGGACCAATGTAAACATCAGTACTCCCGCCAATGATTTCGCCCGGCCGGCTTCAGCAAAAAACTTTGGTGTGAAGACCGCCAGTGGGCGCTGGGTGAAGTTCATGATGAACGCCAGCATCCAGCCTACCAGGACATAGCGTGCATCCACCGGCCGCGCCCTGGGGTGGGGCGAATGTTCGATGATCCCATCGGTTGATTCATGTTCGAGGGCTCGCGTTTTATAAGTTACGATCAGCCAGAGCACGATCAGGCAGATACTCGTGGAAAAAATCGCCAAGGCCCGGCCACCGCCCAGCGAGTTTAGAATTCCCCCAAAGAGAAATCCCAAGGCGATGCCCAGTCCCCAGGCGAAGTTGTAGATGGCAATCGTGCGCGCCAATGACCCTGGTGGCACGCTGCCGCGCATGAACGTCTGCGTGGCGTTGAAAAAAACCGCCGCTCCGATCCCCATCACGCCCAGCAACACCAGCGCCACTTCAAAAACGTTGGTGAAAAACAACGGAATGGCAGCCAACATCAGAACCAGCAGCGATGCCACCAGTAGCGGTTTGGCATTACGACCTGACAGCACCCGCCCAACCGCAAAACAAGCCGGTACGTATGTAACTGCCTGAATCGAGATCAGGGCTGCCGCCTTCAGATCGCTCAAGTGCATCATGTCGGCCCGCCCGGCCGCATCCGATACGCGCAGCACCACCAGGAATAAGACCAGATCGATCACCAGCGGAAAAAGATAGATGACCATGGCATCTGTATTAGACCGTCGCACGCAGCCCGTTACTAATTCCCTTTGCCAACACGCGCTTGCCGGCGCAATGGCAGACCCATGCCATGACAGTTGCGGGCCGCTCCGCTAGAATCCGCGCCTCATGGGCCGCTATGCCATCGGTCGATTACTCCAGTTCCCGCTGATCCTGGCGGTCATTTACCTCATCACATTTCTAATGATCTGGGTCGTCCCCGGCAGACCCATTCCGGAGGGACCGCACAATCTATCCGAAGCCGCATTGGCAAAACGTCTGCAGGATTTCCATGCCGACACCTGGCAATCTTTTCTTACCTACTATCCCCGACAGATCGTCTGCCATGGCAACTTCGGTCCCAGCATGCAATATGGCGAATGGAGCGTGAACGACATCCTGCGCAGCGCGTTACCGGTCTCAGTCTCTCTCGGTCTTTTCGCAATGGTGATAGCGACATTCGGGGGCGTGACACTGGGGACGCTTGCGGCGGTGCGGCGGGGGGGCATCATCGATTTACTCAGCTTATCACTGGCACTGCTGGGCATCAGTTTACCCAGCTTTGTAGCTGCTGCGGTGCTTTTTGAGTTCTTCGCGGCGCAGTTGCATTGGTTCGCCGTGGGCACCTGGGGATCACTGCGCGACATGCTGCTGCCCGGCATCGCGCTGGCGCTGTTACCG
>JBBSFP010000347.1:0-3541 GCA_038238625.1 Tepidisphaerales bacterium | reverse complement strand
CCTGTGTCCGTCGGGCAACCGAAGAGCACAGGTCTGCGAGTACGCCGACCTGTGGCACCCGACCCCGGCTGGCTGCGCTTGTTTTGTGCGCCTGTGTCCGTCGGGCTACCGAAGAGCACAGGTCTGCGAGTACGCCGACCTGTGGCACCTGGCACCCGGCACCTGGCACCCGGCACCCCCACACACACACAATAAAAAATTCAATGGGACGGTTAACAGTTACACCCCGATGGCGAAAGCCTGACGAACGCTTTACCATCGAATACTCCACACCACGGGGGAAGCTCAGAATTCTCAACGGACAAATCCATTCCGTGGTCGCTGGACTTGTAGGTACCGACCGCTTCGCCCCCTCAAAAATGTAGGCCATCCGCGCGATCGGATGGATATTTTTTTGGCTTCGGACCGGTTCTTGCAAACTGTGGGCGAAGAGGTCGCTTGTTAATCAAAAATATCGGAGAAATCGATGGAAAAATCGCCCGCTAATCTCCCGGATTCCACGAATAAACCCGCAGGCTTTGGCGGGTTTTGGAAGATCTTGAAGGAATCAGCTTCAGCATGGCTGGATGACAATGTCATGCGGCTGTCGGCAGCTTTGTCGCTCTACGCGATCCTTTCGCTGGCTCCGATGCTGGTGGTCTCGCTCAAAATTATTGCAATCTTCTGGCGCGATAAGGCCTCGGCCCAGTCCACCTTCATGAATCAGATCACGCAGCTCACCGGATCCTCGGCTGCTGATGCGATCCGGTCGATCATTGAAAAGGGTTCGCAGCCGGGTAAGGGCGTGCTGGCGACGATCATCAGCCTGGCGGTACTTTTTTTCTCTGCTTCGGGTGTGTTCGGGGAATTGCAGTCATCGATGAACACCATCTGGGGCGTGAAGCCCAGGCCGCATCAAGGCATCTGGGGCTTCGTGCGCAGCCGGTTTTTGTCGATGGCCATGGTGCTGGGCATCGCGTTTCTGCTGCTGGTCTCCATGTTCGTCAGCACGCTGATGACCACGATGGCCCAATCCATGGCAGGGGACAGCGGATGGTTGTATATCGTGCTGGAGATCGGCGTATCGGTGGTGGTGATCACAATTTTATTCGCCGCCATTTTCAAATTTCTGCCGGATGTGAAGGTGAAATGGGGCGAAGTGTGGCTGGGGGCAGGGTTGACGAGCCTGATGTTCATGGTGGGCAAATATGCCCTTTCACTCTATTTTAAATATGGGACCCCCACGTCGGCGTTTGGGGCGGCCGGTTCGCTGGTGGCAGTGCTGCTGTGGGTTTACTACTCGGCGTTCATCCTTTTCTTCGGGGCGGAATTCACCAAGATCTGGTCAATTCGGCATGGCAACCGCGTGATCCCCGATGCGCGTGCAGAACGGGTGGATGATGCAGGGCACTAGCTCAACGATACCCCGGCCTTTTTTGTCGCCGCGATTAACTCGCTGTCATGGGGCCGTAATCGGCCTAGGGCTTGCAAATACGTTTGGTGTGCAATCTTCATCCGGTTCCTGAGGCTACACGGGTTTTGAAAGCACGCGCTTCTAACGTATATTTCGCGCGCATATGGAACTTCTAACCAAGATCGAAAACGGCAGTGCGCGTGTGGGGGTGATCGGTTTGGGGTACGTGGGCTTGCCGCTGCTGCGGGCGTTTTTTCAGGCGGGGCTGCCGGTGATCGGGTTTGATATCGATCCGCGCAAGATCGAAGCGCTGGCCCGGGGTGAAAATTATCTCAAGCATCTCGGTAGCGATTTTGTCAAAGAGATGACCACCTCCGACCGCTTCCAGGCGACGGCGGATTTTACACGGCTGGGCGAAGCCGATGTGGTGATCAGCTGCGTACCCACGCCGCTGGGTAAGCACCTTGAGCCGGATCTGTCGTTCGTGGAAAAATCCGCTGATGACGTGGCTAAAACGCTGCGCAAGGGACAGTTGATCGTGCTGGAATCCAGCACCTATCCGCGCACCACGCGCGAGATCATGCTGCCGCGATTCGAAGCCCGCGGGCTCAAATGCGGGACGGATTTTTACCTCGCCTATTCGCCGGAACGTGAAGACCCCGGCCGCAAGGACCACAATACCCAGAGCATTCCCAAGCTGGTGGGGGGCATCGATGAGGCATCGGGGCAGGTGGCGTTCGCGCTTTATCGCAAGGCGATTCAACAAGTGATCCTGGTATCCAGCGCCGAGGTGGCGGAGGCGGCTAAGCTTTTGGAAAATATCTACCGCGCGGTCAACATCGCGCTGGTGAATGAAATGAAGGTCGTGCTGACGGCGATGGGGATCGATATCTGGGAAGTCATCGATGCCGCCAAGACTAAACCTTTTGGGTTTCAGGCGTTTTATCCGGGGCCGGGGTTGGGTGGGCATTGCATTCCCATCGATCCTTTTTACCTGACGTGGAAAGCGCGCGAGGTGGGACTGCCCACCCGCTTCATCGAACTGGCCGGCGAGGTAAACCGGGACATGCCGGAGTACGTCGTGCGGCGAACCGTGCTGGCACTGAACGATCGGCAAACGTCGGTGAAGGGGAGCCGCATTCTGGTGCTGGGATTGGCGTATAAACCGGATGTGGATGACGTGCGCGAAAGCCCGAGCTTTGAGTTGATCGAAAAACTTGAGCACATGGGGGCCCACGTCGATTACAACGATCCGCTGGTACCGGCCACCCATCGCATGCGGCAATATGATCTGAAGATGACCAGCGTCCCCCTGACGGCGGAGACGCTGAAAAGTTACGACTGCGTGCTGATCGCAACGCACCATGCGGCCTACGACTGGCAACTGGTGGCCGATCATGCGGGGCTGATCGTGGATACTCGTAATGCGATGCGAAATGTAACGGGAAAGCGGGATCACATCGTCAGCGCGTAGGACGGGCGATGGCTGCGCACCGCGGTACGGGCACCCCCGAAAAGCTGGGCTTTTAAGAAAGCCCGCTGTTTTTGATGTACATCCCAAGCACGCAGAGGGTGAAGGCTCGGGCCCAGATGGGGGAATCGGGTTCGGCAAGGAAGGTTTTCCAGATCGAATCGATGCCCGCGGGCTCCAGCACGTTGACGCTCTTGAGCGTCAACAGCGCGTGTTCGCAAAGATTGCGCAGCGGCCCGACCATCCACTTGGCAATGGGGAGCGTGAACCCGCGCTTGCGCTGGCTGAGGAGCTGAGCGCGCAGGATCGGGGCGAAGGCAAGACGCAGCAGGTGCTTGTTGGCAACGCCGCTGGGCAGCCGCACATGGCCGGGGATGGAGCTTGCGAGGTTGACGATGCGCTGGTCGAGGATGGGGACTCGAATTTCCAGACCATGTGCCATGCCGTTGGTGTCGCTGTCGCGCAGCAGCATGTTCTGCTGATAGAAACGGGATTCGAGTTGCGAGACCGTCCACACCGGGTCGTTGTCGAGAAACGCCAGGGTCTCCAGGGCTGCGGGCGCGAGGTAGTTGCTCAGGAGATTCATGCGCCTGGGCTTAAGCCCGAGGGCAACCAATTGGCTGTTTGACATTGCACGGCGGCGCTGCAGGTAAAGCTCCAGCAGCGAGCCATCGGTG
>JBBSFP010000346.1:0-3550 GCA_038238625.1 Tepidisphaerales bacterium | reverse complement strand
TCATCGTTGAAAGCCAGGCCACCGGGCCATTAAGCTGTTCAATTGACATCACCGACTCCATATGGATGGTGCGGGTGCTGCCATCAGCGAGGTGCAGTTCCAAAAGATTGGTCCCCTTACTGACCACCCGCGCAGCGGTGAGGATCGACTTGTCTCCCAGCTCAAAGCGAAAGCTCGGATCGCTCGATTTCTTTCCCCCCCCGGTGGTGGCAAACAGAATCATATCCACCGTGTAGAGTCCCACCGGAACCGTTTGGCCGCCGGTCTGCATTTGCACTTTGCCGTCGGCCTTTCCGGCAATAATTCCGCTCAAGTAATCGCCGTTTGCAAGAACCACCTTGTCTTCGGCGCGTTCAGTAGCGATGCCGGCGCGAGCGGACTCTTTGAAAATCCCTGTCAAGAGGCGCATGGGAATCGACATTTCATCGAGGCCTTGTGCAGAGGTCTTGAACGTCAGCTGGTCGTCGTGGATTGAGATGGGTTCCCCGCAGAGGCGATCACCCGTGACCAGCAGCGCAACCCACTTGCCCGCACCCCCTGAGTTCGCAGTCGGGCGCGAGACCTTCAGGAATTGCTCATAGGAAATGGTTAGATCATTTTCAGAGCCGGTGGAGGGCGCGCTTGCGGCCGTGGAGGAGGGATCAGTAGCCGAACCCGGAACCGTCGCCGGGGTCAAAAAACGCACCTTGAGCCCCTCGACAAGGAACCCGCGAAGCTCTACGGGCCGATGAAGAAAATCGTCGGTTGTAAGGGTCCAGCCCTGATCCGCCGCGACTGATGATCGCGCAAAGAGGCTCACGAAACATACCGCGACCATCCAGCCGGCAAACATGCGCATGGTTTGATTGCTCTCTCATGAAACGAATCGCGAAGAATCGCAGGCCATCCGTGTGAATCGGAGAAGGCTGTTTTCACCCAGCCGATATGACCTGCACCCCATCAGCATGATTTTCCGCGAGATTATGAACCGGGTCCCTTACCGTTGAACACTGGCAAATAGCGATTGGGCATTTGCAGAATGATCAGCGCGATGGAGGTGGCAAAATCATCGTTCACGTCACCTGTCCAACTGCCATTAGCGGCTTGGCGCTTGATCAGCGCTTCGCGGATCGCTGGGTACCACTGCGCCCAATAATCGCCCCCCGCCAAAAACATTGCCTGCACGGCATAATAATTTCCGTAGAAGAAGTTTCCCTCGCCCTCGCCGCCCCCTTTGCCGGGGATTTGCTTGATCAAATATTTGAGCCCGCGTTCGAGATCCTTCTTTCCCTGCTCGGTTTCAAACACTCCTGCGTAGTACAGTGACGCTACCCCCGCTGCCGTGCGTGCAAAACCACTCCCCCCCCCGCCGCCCATGCCGGCGACATAGCTGAAGCCACCGTCCCCGTTCTGGCATTTGCGCACATATTTCACCGCTTCGTCGATTACCTGTTTATCGACCTTGATCCCCGCATCGCGCGCGGCCCGCAAACCCATGATTTCACAAATGGTGACTGATATGTCGGCATCGTAGGGTGCTGGCTGATAACGCCAGCCGCCCTCTTTGTTCTGCGTCCGCTCGATTAACCGCACCGCATTCTCAAGTTTTTCGCGGATGTTTTCGTCCTGGGTCATTCCATACATTTCACCCAGAAATACGGTTGCAAAACCATGCCCGTACATGGGGCCGTGCGTGTTATCCGAAGAGATCAGCCCCGACTGCTGACACGATCCCAGCACAAAAGTCAGGCATTTTTCAACCTGCTCGCCGAATTTGCCGCGCCCCGGCAGATTGCCCTGCGATGCAAACGCCAGCCCCGCCAGACCCGTAATCCCCGCGGCACTCTGGTTTTTGCTATAGCTCCCATCAGCACCCTGCTTGCTCCGTAGATACTCCAACCCCTTGTCGACGCATTCGCGCTGCCGGGGCGTAATTTCGTCCCCACGCACCTGGTTGGGCTGAGCAGCCATCTGCGGATCCGCCGCTAGCAGCGGACGGGTAAACCAGTTTACGGCTTCGATACCCGCAACTGTAAGTGCTGTGCCCGTGATCAGCGATTTTAGGACAGCACGCCTTGGAATTTTTCTCGAATTTGGATGGTTCATAAGCGTGAGCTCCTTGCGGGCGGGTGCCGATCAATGCCACTACCGCTTTTCCGATGATTTCACACCCAGCGCCTTGGTGTAATCATCAATCAACCGCTGGTATTTCTGAATGGCTGTCTCGGTCTGAGCTTCGATGGCCGCCTTTTGGTTGCGCGGGGAGACACGGCCCCAGACATCTTCGGCGGTTTGACGAATTTCATCATCCTTCAGGTGAGCATCGTTTTCGTTGGCCGGGGTGGCCTCCGAATTTTTAGCACCTTCACTGCCCTGGTTGGGTTGCGGCTTACCGTTGCCCTGGTTGTTTGGGTCACCCGGCTTGGCACCGGGCTGCGGCTGGCCGGCACCGCCTGCCTGCTGCGGTGGTGGCTGCTGCTTCTGTTGCTGTTGAGCCATTTGAATCAGTTGATCCAGATCGAGGTTGATGCGGTCCTGGATCACCTGCGTCACATGTCCCGGATCGTTGTCAGCCGTACGCATGCGTGAGCGGGCCATTCGGTCGGCGACATGCTTAATAATCTGCATGCTTTTATCGTCGGCCTTTTGCGCTTCGGCATCCTTGTCATTGAGCAGGCCCTGATCGAGCTCCTGATCTTCCACCTTCTCGATGGCCTTGTCCGGATCCGTTTCCTCCGTCAACGTGGTGTCTTTGTCAGGCTCGGCCGGCAATTGCACCTTGTTGTCCGATGCCTTGGCCAGCAAATTGCCGAACAGTTTGCGTAGTTGCCCCTGTCGGGCGCTGATCTTTTGCAACTCTTCTTTGTCAAGGTTTTCAGCGGCTGCCTTGGAGACCGCTATGGTTCCCTTGTTGACGGAGGTCTGGAGGTTTTTCAGTAAACGCAGCTCGGCCGCCGTGGGCATGCGTTTTTTGCCACCCCCCCCGCCGCCACCCCCGCCGCCGCCCCCCGGTTGCTGGTCGAACTTAGGATCCTCTTTCTTTTCGGTCAGAGCGTCGATCAACTGCTGCAGCTCATCCGAAATCGCGCCTTGCCGCGCCTGCGTGATGGCACCGGTTTCCGATTTTTTCAACGCATCCCGCACTTCGCCCATGGCAGTTTTGATCTCATCATTAGCGGCGGTAAACACGACGCTGTCGAGCTCCTTGAGATTCTCGCCTACCTTGGCGCAGCGCTCGGACAGGTCATCCTGCTCTTTGGGCAATGCGTTGGCCTTGATTTGATCTTCGCGTTTGGCGAACTGCCCATCGCCATTGCGTGGAGCGGTGTCGATGACCTTATCGGAGGCATTAAGCGCATCCTGGTCGGTCTTGATCTTTACATAGGCCTCGCGAATGGCTTCCTTCTGCTGAGCGTTTTGCTGTTGCTTGGCGTCAGCGAGTGCCTTCTCAGTCAAGGCCTGTGCTTCCTTGAGTGCCGCCAATGCCTGCACCATGTTGGGGTCATACGCGCTGGGGAGCTTTTGATCGCGCAGCTCACCGATGGCTTCTCCCATATGCCGGGCGGCGCGC
>JBBSFP010000345.1:0-3552 GCA_038238625.1 Tepidisphaerales bacterium | reverse complement strand
TTTCCATCGTTCGGTTGAATATTCGTTGTGACTCAATACTTCGACTACCCGGCACATCGCCGCTGCGTAGTTGACAACCACAAGCAGGCGATAGCGGTTGCCTTTGATGTTGAACACCGTGACTACCACGGTCGATCCACCGGCCACGCGAACGTTGACGCCATCGGCGGTTGGATAAACCCGCCTCAGTTCGGCAAGGCTTTGCCAGTTCGCGCGGCTCACGGTGCCCAGCCAGTCGCCCAGCGGCCTGCGCGCATCACGGTGCCTCCGCGAGAATCGTTCCAGCGCGATGGTATTGAGTACCGTGAACGCCATTCGTTACCTCAAGTTACACACCCCTGCACGGCCCGTCAAGCTCGTTTCCCAGCGCCACCCCCCCTATGTGAAACCTGCGATTATGATCGCACAACTGGGCTGTCGGTCAGGAACCTAAGCGGTTTTAGGATCGGACTACCCTATCCCCCTGGGCAGCTCGAGCGCTGTACCGCCGGGGCCGTTCCTTTGGCTTGTGCCACGTTTTCCGGTCGATATGGTCCGTGAGTCTTTCCCCGTGCCTTTCGTGGCTCCTGGGGTAACTGGTAAAGCCTCTCTTGCGATGGCATCGACGCATCGTAGGCCACAAGCCCGCAAGCCAAATTTCAGCAGACGCCGGATGCGAAGGGGCATCGGTGGGCCTTGCCCTTCACTTCGGAAAGTTAGTTGCCAGAGATCGGCCATAACGCGACCAGTTCGGTTGAGGTTCTTTGGTTCGGAAAGGGTGGTTTTGAATGCGTAATTGCCTCAAATTTCGGGGTAGTGACGCATCAAAACCAACCCTTCCCATTTTCTTAAAACCGCGTTTTCGATGGTGGCAGCAAGGTTTCCGAACCATCGCCGAACCATTGAGGGCAATTCTGATATGAGCGCCTATATATTTGCTCGCGAAGGGGTTCATATAGGAAATGGTTCGGATGGTTCGGAATCATTCGGCGAGATCAACTTTAGGCCGCGCCATTTTTTCCTGTTTGAGTAGGTGCACTTTTCGGAGATGTACGCCCGGTCGGCGAGCGTTGTGCCTAATCGCTTTTGTGACAAGGGGCGCTCCCCGGCCTGTTCGCACCAGGTTACATATGCCCCGTATAGTTCAGCGGCATAGGTCGACACCTCATCGTCCGTTGTACATTCGGCCAGGAACATGCCGATGGTGTCTTGCTCGGCCCGATATTGCCGCGTGGCGTCCGCAACTTCCGGCGGCGGTTGTAGACCGGCTTTGAACCACCGCACCGCACCTGCAACCAGCCAAGCCAAGATACCTTCCAATTCACCCGCCAGCTTTACTGGCAAGGCCCGGTCCTTCTCCGCGTCGCCGATGGTTTCGACAAATGGAATTAGCCGCATGCGCCGCCAGATACCTTCATCGGTTCCGCGCACCGCCGGCCGATGGTTTGAATATAGCCACAGCTTGTGAGTGGCACGAAAATCGAAAAAGTTTTCGCGCATGAACCGCGCTTTTAAGACCGTTTCTCCGGTGAGGTCTTTCAACTTACTTTCGTCAAACCTGCTTCCGTCGTTGCTTTCCGCGCAAGTAATCAGCCGGGCTCCCATCAGGTCCGCGAGGTCGCATGGATGGCCGATGCCCGGTTTGCTCATCAGCAGGTCGGGCGCAGACTTGCGGGCATAGGTTCCCATTGCCATCGTTACTGCATCGAGCAAGGTTGTTTTGCCGTTTGCACCGCGCCCCCATGCGAAGAATAAACATTGCTCGTTGACCATGCCGGTCAGGCTGTAACCCATGGCCGCTTGCACGAAAGAGATTACATCTGGCGTCGTCTTAAAAATCCGGGCGATGAAACATCCAAAATTAGGCGCTGCGGCAGTGGGGTTGTAGTCTGCCCCGGCGAGGTGGGTGCAAAAATCTTCGCGCTGGTGACGGCTCAGGGTGCCGGTTTTTAGATCGACCGTTCCATTGCGACAATTCAAGACGCATGGATCGGTGTCTAATTCCTTGATCGACACAGCCACGTGACTCTTGGCCAAGGCCAGCATCGCGATCAATCGCTCCCGCCGCTGAGATGTTCTAGCAAAGGACAGCATGGCTTTTGCACGTTCAGCGAGCTTGGCTTGTTCTTGTTCATCGGTCGTGCTCGCCGCCTGCCGTGCCACCACTGCGCCCCCCGAATAGTATGAAAGCGCCACATTCTGGGCACGCTTCATTGCCGCGCCGCGGGCGTCCCATTGCCACCGATCGCCGCTCCAGATCAGCCACGCGCCCCGCTCGTGACAAAAGCGGAGATCATTGCCGCACTGCAGCGCAAACTGCGCGCCTGCGCCAACGTCGGTCAATTCACTGGAACACCGTTGAAGATCGAAGGCGGCCGGTTCGGGGTTCGGGGTTGATTGATCCCTCAGCGATGCCAGCAGCGGCGGCGCCTCAGCCGCAAGCTCCATTAGCCGGTCGGCCATGGGGTTGTGGTTCATGCGGCCCCCCTGCCGAAGAAGTCGGCAACATCTTCGCCAATGGCCATGCCCGGCAGATTCACGATCTTGATCAATCGCGGCGGCGGGTAAATGGTGGAAATCAGGCGGGCGACGGCGCGAGCGTAGCCAGCGCCGGGGGCATCAGCATCGGGCACAATCATCACGTTCTTATTTTGGCAAACTTGCCAATCTGTTTTGTGAGGAGATGCGGCCCCGTGGGCGCTGGTGATTGCTGGCAACCCTTCTTTCCAGCACGCATCAGTGCACTTTTCCCCTTCGACAATCCATAACGGTTGATCTCCCCAGAGCGGAATTTCATCCACTCTGTAAGGCAGCCATTGCGGTGGATCGCCGATCCGCCAGCCGTCACCGTGCCGGGAAATTGGCCGGTACTGTTTTCCCTTGTCAGTCTCAAACCGGCAAACAAAAGCGTATGGCTCGCCGCCTTCGGGATCGCAGTAACCCCACGTTGCCACGCAGCGCCCCCTGATGCCCCACTCCGCCGCTGCAATGGCTTGTTCCAGGCTCTTGAAGATGGTCGGTGGCCTGCGGGGTGGGGTGGTAAATCGAATCGGTTGGCGGGCTTTATTGTGCTGCACCTTTCCCCCGTTCCGCCAACATAGAAACGCGCCGCCGTCGGGCGCGACCAGGCAACTATCAATTTTTTGACAGATTGCGCAGGGGATTCCCATTCGCCTGGTCGTTGGCCATCTATTGGTGGTAATCATTGCCCACCTCCCCTCGCCCGGGTCTGTGCGTCGATCCACCCCTCAACAGTCTCACGTCGCCACATACGCACTTTGCTACCAATGCAGATATCAGCGCGGGGAAATTGCCCCGCAGATATCCACCGGCTAAGCGTGCGAGCGCCGGCGGGAACGTAAAATTGAAGTATCAGCGCTTTGGTCACCAGCGCCGGCGGCGAGGTTGCGGGGTTAGCGGGCATGACGCTCCCCCTTCTTCCTGCGGCTCAGGTACTTGACCTTGACCCCCAGCCGTTCCAGCTCCCTCAATGATCGCGCGGCCTGCTCAAAGTCATTTTTGGCACGCGCCGTTTCCAACATAACAAACCATGTCGTCGGACAGTCTTCCGCG
>JBBSFP010000344.1:0-3552 GCA_038238625.1 Tepidisphaerales bacterium | reverse complement strand
GATGAACGCCGCCACGTCTTTTCCCGCCAGCGCTTTTTCCAGTTCCACGAGATCATTAAACGGCACCATTACGCTGCCGGGCATTAATTGCCCGAAGCGTTCGCGGAAGAAATCGCCACCGTTCACCGACAATGACCCGTTGGTCAACCCATGAAAGGCATGATCGCAGTAGACGATCTTCTGGCGCCCGGTGAAACAGTGTGCAAACTTGATGGCTCCTTCCACCGTTTCCGTTCCGCTGTTGCAGAAGAATACGCGCGACAATCCTTCAGAAGTGTGGCTCGTTAGCTTCTGCGCTACCAACCCGCTCAGCAGACCGCAATCCATCCGAACAAGGTTGGGTAAATCACGCGACATGATCTGCTTGAGAATCTCGCGCACCTTGGGATGATTTCGGCCCAAGGCAAATACGCCCCACCCCGTGAGCAAATCCAGATACTTATTTCCCTGGGCATCCCACAAGTAACATCCCTCTCCGCGCACATATGATTTATCGAACCCGATGGTCCGCAGCATCTTCACGAACACGGGGTTCACATGCTCTGAATGCAGGTCATACTGACGTCCCTGGTTGGAGTGCAAGTAGTTAAAAAACTCAGTTACATCGGGCTGTGCTGCTGGCGAAACAGAATCAATAACTTCGGCTTGAATATGCATAGGGCTTGGGCTCCGGTCGCGGATTATATAGCATAAATCATCAGCCAGTAGCTGCCCCGGCCATGCCTTCATGGCGGGCCACCGTTCTCTCGGACGGATTACATGCCACATTCCTTCGCATTGCCTGCATTCTGGGAATCTGCTACTTTCGGGAATTGGAAGGAGTTAACCCCCTTAACCTTATCGGACTCGCCACCCATGTGGGTTTGCCGTTGCCTTCACTGGCTATTGGGTTATTTTCTACGCAAGGCAAGTAATGGTCGAATCGCCCGGTAACTTGCATTGTGTTGAACTGTGATGGGTGCATGCGTAGGGCATCCACAGTTTTGACCCTCGGTCCATTTCTAAAAAAGCGGATGACTCGATCAATTGTTGGAAAACAACCGTCCGCGGGGACGCGGCTGGAAGCCGGGCCCGTTCACAAAGCCGTGCTACATCGCGCTCCAGCGGAGGCAGGTTCACTCATAGCGATGGAGCGGGCCAAATCCTTGCTCTTGTCGATGCAGAAGCCCGGGGGATATTGGGTGGGTGAGCTGCAGGGCGACAGCATCCTTGAATCGGAATATATCCTTCTGCAATTCATTCTCGAACGTGAAGCCGATCCTGATTTGCCCCTGATCGCCAATTACCTCCGCAGCCTTCAGCAACCTGATGGCAGTTGGACACAGTATCCCGGCGGTGCCCCCGATTTGTCAGCAACCGTCAAAGCCTACTTCGCGCTCAAGCTGCTTGGCGATAACGTTGATGCGCCGCATATGGCCAGGGCGCGCACCCTGGTGTGCAAACTTGGGGGTGCGCAAAAATGCAACAGCTTTTCGAATTTCTATCTCGCAGCGCTTGGGCAAATTAGCTACGACGTCTGCCCCAGCATCCCGCCCGAGATCGTCTTCCTGCCGCGATGGTTGTATTTCAACCTGTATGCCGTCTCGGCATGGACGCGCACCATGATCTTGCCCCTGGCAATCGTCAGCGCCTTGCGGCCGGTGCGGCGGCTTTCCCGGGAGTGTGGAATCTCTGAACTTTACACCGGGCGTGATTATTGCATCGGGGAACTTCAACGCCTGCCCAACTCCTGGCGCGATTTGTTCATGCTTGTCGACCAGGCGGTCAAGCAGTACTACAAGGTGTCGCTGCAGCCATCACGCGATGAAGCCATCCGACAGGCAGAAAAATGGCTTCTCGAACACCTCGATGGCTCCGAGGGCCTGGGCGCGATCTTCCCCCCGATGGTCTACATCCTCATCGTTTTTAAAGCGCTCAACTACGCCCCAACGCACTCTCGAGTGCAGATGGCCCATCAACATCTTAAAAATCTGTTCCTGCGGGAAGGCGATGCCATTCGCATCCAGCCGTGCCATTCCCCCGTCTGGGACACCGGGCTTTCGCTGCATGCCCTCGCCGAGGCAGAGTTGGAAACCAGTTCCGATGCCGCTCGCAACTCCACCAACTGGCTGCTGGCCAAAGAATGCCGCACCGGTTCTGACTGGATGAAGAACTGCCCCGCCGCTGAGCCAAGCGGCTGGTATTTTGAATACCTTAATCCGCATTACCCGGATGTTGACGACACCGCCATGGTGAGCATGGCCTTAAGCCGCGTGGGTGGAACCCCTGCCCGCGCCGCTGTAAATCGGGGCCTGATGTGGCTCGAAGCGTTCCAAAATGAAGACGGGGGCTGGGCTGCTTTTGATCGAACGCGCGAACGGCCTATTCTTGAGCACGTCCCCTTCGCCGATCACAATGCCCTGCAGGATCCCAGTTGCCCGGACATCACCGGCCGTGTGCTTGAATGCCTGGGGCACAACGGCTACACCGCCGCCAATGATGTCGCGCGCCGCGCCATCGATTTCATCCGACGTCGTGCTGAGCCCGAGGGATGCTGGTTTGGCCGCTGGGGCGTGAACTACGTCTACGGGACCTGGCAGGTGCTCACGGGGTTGTGGAAGATCGGCGAAAACATGGACCTCGCCTACGTTCGCCGCGCCGCCGACTGGCTGCGTTCCTGTCAAAAATCCGATGGCAGTTGGGGCGAATCGTGCGATAGTTACGAAAACCCCGCTCTCAAGGGCATCGGGACCGCCACCCCTTCGCAAACGGCCTGGGGGGCAATGGGCCTCATGACCGTCGCTGGCCCGCACGATCCGGCGGTTCGCAAAGCCATCCGCTGGCTGGTCGAACACCAGCAGCCCGATGGCAACTGGGCCGAAGAATGCTACACCGGCACCGGGTTCCCGAAGGTCTTCTACCTTAAGTACCACCTCTATCGGCTATACTTCCCCCTGACAGCCCTGGCGCGATATCAGCGCATGCTGGGCTGAACCACCGACCCGTTGACCAACCAGCCGAAGCCAACTAGAAAACGCAGTTGATTGGATTTACTTCAATTGTGCAATTTCTTGCCGCTGAAGGTTTTTAGCTGGTAGTTTCTACCCTGGTACCCGAGATCACGGATTGAAAAGATTCCAAGGATTGAACGCACGGTTAAATGCCGCTCTACACAGTGGCTCGGCCTTCACTTGGCGACCAGTCCCAGCAGAATTTCTCCTTCTTGAGGCGTCACGCGAAAGTTCGTCGCCTGCTGGAAGCCGTGGAATATTGAGAGGTTCTCAAGTCCTGGTATTTCGCGCAACTGATCGGCTTCCAAGTTGATATCTCGATGGGTAATCGTACAGGCTACTTGCAACCGGTCCTGAATTTCCAGCTCGGTGGAGTAGCTCCGTTCGGCCTCAGAATCAGATCGGATGCGCGGCGAATCATCCACACGCATGACCGCCCGAATCGCCCGTTTGCTCCCCGTCTGGAGGACGAACACAGTGTCTCCAGGACCTATCTCATTTGAAAACTGGGCGACCAGCCAGGTGATTGTAGTTTCAGGGTCGGCCAGCCGTTCGGATAGCT
>JBBSFP010000343.1:0-3581 GCA_038238625.1 Tepidisphaerales bacterium | reverse complement strand
TGGCATCGCACATGATCCGTGGCCGGCAATTGAGCCGTGATACCGAGCACCGCGCTGCGATGCGTCGTAACCTGGTGCAGAGTCTGTTCGAGCACGGCAAGGTGCGGACGACCCTTCCTAAGGCCAAGGAAGTACGCGCGTTTGCCGAGAAACTGATTACTCTTGCTCGGCTCAAGACGCTCACCGCCCGCCGCCGCGCGATTGCGCTGCTGCACGATCGCCGACTGGTGGACAAGGAGCAGGAATTCACCGGTCAGACCGTGATCCAGAAGCTTTTCGATGAAATCGGCCCCAAATTTATTGATCGGCAGGGTGGATACACGCGGATCATCAAGCTGAGCGAGCACCGCATCGGGGACGGTGGCAGCTTGGTCTTGCTTCAATTGTTGACCGAAGAATCCAAGCCCACCGGCACCCCGCGCCGCAGCGCTGGCCTCCGCCGCAAGCGCAACGAGCGTCGGCACCAGTTTGCCACACGGACGCTGCGTGCCCGGAATGCGGCAAGCAGGGGCGACGCTGGTGCCACGGGCACCGCGGGCAAAGGTGAGGGAACGGCCGAAATCACTCCCGCAGCCGATGCCAAGGATGTGGCTGCGTCCCCGGCGGAAGGTCAGGCTTAATCGACGCTCAGCATGTCAGGTTTTTCTGTTTGGGCGGCTCCCGGGCACCATTAGGCGGGCCAGATTTGCGCCCCCATTTAGAAACGTTCAGTCATTTCGACTTCTGGTCACCGTGTCTGGCATCGTCGGTAAAATCGTTCCAGCCTTCGTCAAATGCCACTTTCTGTGGCACGCAATCTTGATCGTAATGCAACAAAATCTGGACTTGTGCGTCTATAGACAGTAAAAGGTGTGGGCGAAGTATCGTTATGCTCCGCACCAATGCTAAGGTAGGATTCCAGACTCACACGAGTGGTTTGCATTGAAGGCCGTTGTGGGTAAGGCCCAGTAGCGAGGTCTGCAGGACTTCCGGCTCGCCCGCATTGGTGGCTTCATATTTAAGAACTTCATACATTTCGAGAGACGTCTTTATGTGGGATGCGGGAATTCTGCTCGTCATTACTTATGTGATTGTCCTCGTGTTGGTGGCCTCTTATGGGTTCCACCGCTACATCTTGCTCTACCTGTACGTCAAGCATCGAAACAACACCTATCAGATCAAAGGGACCTACAGCGAGCTTCCGCACGTCACGGTGCAGTTGCCCATGTACAACGAGGAAATGGTCGCTGAGCGCATCATTCGCGCGACCTGCCTGATTGATTACCCGCTGGACAAGATGGAAATTCAGGTGCTGGACGACAGCACCGACGCCTCGGCGGATATTGCCCGCGCTGCCTGCGAAGAATGGGCCGCCAAGGGTTATGCAATTCACTACATTCACCGCACTAATCGGGTGGGTTATAAAGCCGGCGCGCTGGCGGCGGGCATGACCGAAGCCAAGGGTGAGCTGATAGCGATCTTCGATGCCGATTTCATCCCGCCTCGCGATATCCTCCGCAATATCGTCAACTATTTCGCGGATGAGCAGATCGGCATGGTTCAGGTACGGTGGGACCATCTCAACCGCGACGCATCAATACTGACCAAAAGCCAGGCAATATTTCTGGACGGGCATTTCGTGATCGAGCACACCGCCCGAAACCGCAGCGGTCGGTTCATGCACTTCAATGGCACAGCCGGTTGCTGGCGACGGAAAACGATTGAGGATGCCGGTGGTTGGCACCATGACACGCTGACCGAAGACCTCGATCTGAGTTACCGAGCGCAATTAAAAGGGTGGCAGTTTGTGTATCTGCCGCAGTTCTGCGCCCCGGCGGAGTTACCGCCCGAGATGCTGGCGTTCAAGCAGCAGGCACACCGCTGGACCAAGGGAAGTTTTCAGACGTGCATTAAACTTCTCCCGCGCATACTGCGCTCCAAGCACATCTCCCGCCGCATTAAGACTGAGGCTTTTTTCCATCTGACCAACACGCTGGTGTATCCATTGATGGTTTTGCTCACCATCCTGATGTTCCCTACGTTTTTTCATGTGCTTAGCCCGTTTAAGCAATCGACTATCGGGCAATATATCTTCAGCGCAACCCTGTTCATTTTGGCCACGTGCTCGGCAAGTACTTTTTTTATATACGGTCAGAGCGAATTGTTTGGCCGTCGTGCCGGGTGGAAATGTCTTCTGCACCTGCCGATCCTGATGGCCCTCGGTGTGGGGATGGGCATCAACAACGCCAAGGCGGTGTTCGAAGCGATTATCAGTGCAATTCGCGGCAAGCCCAGCGAGTTTGTACGAACTCAAAAATATGGAGTTCGTGGCCAGGAGCGCAATCGTCCGCGGCAAATGTCGGGCGCCCGGCCCTTGGATGAGATGGTGTTCGCCCCGCGCAAACGCATTTTCACCTTCAGTCGGCTTGTCCTGCCCATTCTCGAAATTGCCTTCGGTTGCTACATGGTCTGCTGCCTTTGGATCAGTGCCTTTTGGGGATATGCCTATGGCAGCATTCCGTTTCTCTTGATCTTCGCCGGAGGTTATTTCTACGTCGGTTTCGGGACGCTGGCGGCGATGTATCGGATGTCGCAGGATGCCGACGCAGAGGCCGAAGCGGTGCGAGTGCCACGCGTTGCACCGGTGGTCGAGTCAATTTCAACCTGATATCGCTTCATTCAAAAGACTATTCGCGGCCGCTCCAATGCGGCCGTTTTTCTTTGGGATCTCAACTCCTATGTCCGCACTCGATACCGTATTGGCCACTATCGACGCCGATCGCGGGGCGACCCTTGATGGCCTCAAGGAATTTCTGCGTATTCCCAGCGTCAGTGCCAAGCCGGAACACATTCCGGATATGCGACGTTGCGCGGATTGGCTTGCAGGTCAACTGATGCAGCGCGGGCTGCAGGTGCGCATCATGCCGACCCGAGGTTACCCCGTGGTGGTCGCCCAAAATCAGCACATAGCCGGGCGGCCGACAGTTTTGTATTACGGCCATTACGATGTGCAGCCACCGGAACCGCTGGATCTTTGGAAATCACCACCGTTCGACCCGACCGTGCGAGATGAGAATGGCCACCCCGCTATCTACGCGCGCGGGGCGGTCGATGATAAGGGGCAGGTGTGGGCCCACGTGCAGGCGATCCATGCCTGGCAGCAGGCGGGTGGGTTGCCGGTCAATCTTACGATGCTCATTGAGGGCGAAGAGGAGGTCGGTAGCGAAAACCTCTTTGCCTTCCTGCGGGAACACCGTGCCGAGTTTAAGGCTGACATCGCGCTTATTAGTGACACCAATCAGGTCGGCCGTGGCCAGCCCGCCATTACCTACGGCATGCGCGGCCTCGTCTACCAGGAAGTTTTCCTTACCGGTCCGGATCATGACCTGCATAGTGGGGGTTATGGTGGATCGGTCCCAAATCCAGCGAACGTGCTTTGCGAATTGCTCGCGACGCTGCACGATGGCGATGGCCGCGTGAACATCCCCGGATTTTATGACGGTGTGCAGATTCCTGCTGTCGAGCCAATGGCGGAGCTGCCATTCGATGAGAAAGCTGCTGCCGCTGAGCTGGGGCTTCCTTTTTTGAGTGGCGAGAAGAGT
>JBBSFP010000342.1:0-3606 GCA_038238625.1 Tepidisphaerales bacterium | reverse complement strand
TCGATCGAAGGATCGGTACATCACGAGCCAGCGGGTGCTAGCGCGAAATACCCTGCGATTCGCCAATGACTTCGGATGGAACACCGCGCAAACTTGAACGCCAGGTCGCGCAGTGAACGCGCGTTAATTGGATGCCCCGATTATCAGACGCTGACGGTTTTAGCCGCCCCCGCTGCCAACCATAT
Organism: Tepidisphaerales bacterium; assembly: GCA_038238625.1. Taxonomy (GTDB): domain Bacteria; phylum Planctomycetota; class Phycisphaerae; order Tepidisphaerales; family Tepidisphaeraceae; genus JBBSFP01. The sequence continues at coordinate 3,421 of JBBSFP010000342.1, read as the reverse complement.
CGGCCTGTGGCTGGGTCATGCGTTTGGCATCCAATGCCTTAGCGAGATCCGTCTCGCTTAGCACCTGTTTTTGACGCGCCACCTGCGACACGGTCTTGCCAGTCTTGAAACTCTCCTTGGCAATTTCACCCGCCTTGTCGTACCCGATCAGGGGCGCAAGGCTGGTGCACATCGCCAGGCTCTGCTCCACCAAACTCTCGCAGCGCTGGCGATTGGCCTCGATACCGCTTACGCAGCGGTCGGCGAACACATTCGCCGCGCGGCTCAGCAGCGCAATCGCCTGCAGCAGGTTGTAAGCCATCACCGGCATCATCACGTTCAGCTCGAAGGTACTGCCCATCGCGGCGCTCCACGTGATCGCTGCATCGCAACCGATCACCTGCGCCGCCACCTGAAGCACCATCTCGCTCATCACCGGATTTACTTTGCCCGGCATGATCGAGCTGCCCGGCTGGGTGGATGGAATGCTGATCTCGCCGATCCCGCAACGCGGGCCGCTGGCCAGCCAACGAATGTCGTTGGCGATTTTCGTCAGGCTCACCGCAATCGTCTTCAGCAGGCCGCTGCATTCCACCACCGCATCCTTAGCGGCCTGGGCCTCGAAATGGTTATGTGCTTCGGCAAATGCAATTTGGGTCTGCAGTGCGATGACCGCCACCGCCTGCCTGGCAAAATCGGGATGCGAGTTGATCCCAGTGCCCACGGCCGTGCCCCCCAGCGGCAATTCCAGCAGCGCTTCGATGGCACGCTCCGCCCGCTTCGCAGACAGCCGCGCCTGCTGCGCGTAGCCCGATAGTTCCTGCCCAAGCCGAATTGGGGTCGCATCCTGCAGATGCGTGCGACCGATTTTCACCACATCGTCAAACTCTCTTGCCTTTAAATCCAGCGCGCTGGCCAGGTGATTCAGCGCAGGCAGCAACTCCTCCTTTAAACCCATCGCCGCGGAGATGTGAATCGCCGTGGGAATAGTGTCGTTCGAGCTCTGCTCCATGTTCACATGATCATTCGGATGGATCGGTTCCTTCCCCCCGCGCTTACCGGTCGCTATTTCGTTGGCTCGCGTGGCGATCACTTCATTGGTGTTCATGTTCGTTGACGTGCCGCTACCTGTCTGAAAAATATCCACCACGAACTGATGATCGAATCGGCCGTCGATGACTTCACCCGCCGCCTGCTGAATCAATGTTTTCTTGCGATCGTCCAAAAGCCCCAGGCGGGAGTTCACCTCGGCGCATGCCCACTTAACCAAGCCGATGGCAGCGATGAACCGACGGCTGAACCGGAGGTCTGAAATTGGGAAATTCTCCACCGCCCGAGCAGTCGACGCCCCGTAATAAGCCTCGGCGGGTACCTGCATCTGCCCCATCGAATCCTGCTCCATGCGCATTGATTCAGCCATTCGTTCCTCCGGTTAGAAATCTCGTGTTGAAGGTAGCGGGAATTTTATCGCCCGGCCACCTCAACGCTATTTCGATTACGCGCTTCATTCGTTCGGCAATCGATCCGATTGATCCATTAGCGAAGTTGCCTTTGGGATCGCTGATGGAGAAAAGTCGATGAAACGTCATTGGATTGCTGCTGCGTTGACCTTAGCTGTTTCCATGCTGGCCGGCTGCCATTCGATGGAATATCAAGGGGTCAGCCCATCCGTACGACGTTATGCCGACCATCCCCAGTTCAAAGACATGTATGTTGGTGCTGATTTGAAATTTGCCGTTGATCGCCCCATAGAATATCGGCCGTTGCATCATGCGATGGCCGCCCAACCCATCGATGAACAGGCCATCAGCGCCCCCTCGCTGGATCATGCCGGTATGCGAAGCGCGACCATCGCCCCCACTGCTGCGGAATAAGTCGCGTGACGGTCCTTTTCTACATTCTTCGCAAAAGACCCCCCTTGCAGCGCTGAGCTATTCATATCAAGCCGCAGTCGGGCAACCCAATCTTCGCTCGGGTTTGCAACGCTCTGAATTCCGCTTATCCTGCAGCACATGCGAGCAATCCGCTAATTGCGCGGCGTTGCGGCGCGGCATCTCCGAAGACATGACGGAGACGACATGATCGCGACAGGGTTGAAGCTGGAAAAAATCTTTGAGCTCATGGACATCGGCAACGGAGGGTACTTCGTACTCTTCGGGTTGTTGTTCTCCTGTGGCGTGGGTTTACCATTGCCAGAAGATATCCCGCTCCTGGTTGCCGGTGCCTTGGTAGGTTCGGGCCATATGTCGCTGCTCTATGCCGCTATCGCGGCTTGGTGCGGTATTATCGGCGGCGATTGTGTTTTGTACCTGTTGGGCCGCCGCTTTGGTTTGAATATCTGTCGCATGCCAATGGTGGGCCGTCATTTTACGCAAGCGCGTATAGAGCGCGCCGAGCAGCTTTTTGCGCGATGGGGTATCTGGGTGGTGGCGATCGGCCGTATGTTTGCCGGCATCCGAGGGGCCATGGTGGTGGCTGCTGGGACGATCCGCTTCCCTTTCTTTCGCTTCGTTCTCGCCGACGGGGTAGCAGCGCTAGCCAGCGGCGGTCTGTTTCTGTTCCTCGGGAAAAAATTCGGCGAAAACCTGCCGCAGATCTCCAAGCGCATTCATCATTACAGCGTGGAACTCGGCATTGCGCTGGCGATCTTTTCGATGGGTTTCGTTGCCTACTTGTATTGGCGTCATCAAAAACACACCAGCATGTCTGATGTGGCCCTGAAAAAGGCTCAGGATATTTCCGTGCATACAGGCGCGGCAACTGCACCTAAAACCCCGGCGAGCTGATTCATCTGCACCGCACCTCTTGCGATTGAAAACTAAGCAGCAGTTGACATCCTCAGAAATATCTTCATCGTGACACCCTTCAAACCTAATCACAAGGAATCAAAAGCCATGCGTCGCGCGAAAATCAGCATCATCGGAGCCGGAAATGTGGGAGCCACGGCTGCCCACTGGGCTGCGGCCAAGGAACTCGGTGACATTGTCCTGGTCGACATCCCTGAAACCAAAGGGATGCCCGCTGGGAAGGCACTGGACCTGTATGAAGCATCACCGATCGAGGGATTTGATTGCCGAATCATCGGCGCGACCAGCTATGAACCGACGGCCGATTCCGATGTGGTAATTGTCACCGCCGGCATGCCGCGCAAACCCGGTATGAGCCGCGATGATCTGATTGCCGTGAACACGGGCATCGTTAAGCAGGTGGCCGAAAACGTCGCGCGGCATTCGCCCAATGCGATCATGATCGTGGTCAGCAATCCGCTGGATGCAATGGTGTACGTGGCTTGGAAAGCATCGGGATTTCCAACGAAGCGCATTCTGGGCCAGGCGGGTGTCCTCGATACAGCGCGCTATCGCAGTTTCCTCGCCGCCGAAATCGGCTGCAGCGTGCAGGATGTTCAGGCGTTGCTCCTTGGTGGGCATGGTGACGACATGGT
>JBBSFP010000341.1:0-3609 GCA_038238625.1 Tepidisphaerales bacterium | reverse complement strand
GCTTGCCGGTGGTATTTTTCAGGCGTGCGCCGATCAGTGGATTGTGCGCCAGGATCGATTGGTTGTAGATGCTGACGCGCTGGCAATCGATCGGATCCGTGACAATCGGGATCATCGCACCGCTTTGCCGGGGGATCGTGACATTGCCGATGGTGTATTCAAACAATTCACCCAGTTTGGCGGCAGACGCGACGGCAACGATCGAATGGGTAGGGTTGATGGCGGTACGCCCACCACCGCCACCGCCGTCGTCTTCATCGGTTGGTATAAGCACGGAATCGTTTGCCGAAAACGGCGCTTCCGGCCGCGTGGTGGGCCGGTTACTGGCAAGTTCATTACTCATCGCCGCGTCATATTTCGGCGCCGTCAGACTCGCAAACAATTCAGGAACCACCACCGGACGCGGGATATACAGCGGCTGATAGAGATTCTCACGAAAGCTGATCGGCCGACCGCTCACCAGTGATAACTGCACGTTCGCCCAGTCACTGTCGGTCTGATTCTCAACAACCGCCCAGCCCTGCAATGCCGCCGGGGCATCGCCCGGGCGCGTAGTTGGCTGATGCACATCAGGCAGCACAAGCCGATAACTCGTCTTCCACACCGGAGCCTCGACCACGTATCCCACCTGCACCAATCGCTCGCCGTCTCCTTTGAAATGGATCGTCACCGGCTTCTTGTCCTGATCGCGCGCTGCGGCCAGCGCCGTCAACGCACGCATCAATTCCTGCTGAAGTGCGGCATCCTCAAGATGAATCTCCGCGACATCCTGCAGGTCAATCGAACGAATACTGCCATCGGCCAAGACATTCAGCACCGGCACCTCAACCGTCTTATTGTCTCCCGCCGGGCGAGTGCGCTTCTCGACACCCACGATCACTCCGGTGACATTCGCCTGCGCGGGCATGCGCGCCGTAACACTGGCTCCGCGCAACTGGTTCAGAAGCTGGTCCAGCGATGGATTGCCGCTGATATCCACCTGAAAACTCTTGAGCGTTTTTTCCAGCGGGTCCTGGCTCGGATAGGTGACGGAGGAGACGGTTCCGTTTTTATCTTCCAGAACCAGACTCTTGATGATATCGCTGATCTGATCGGTCTTGAATCGCAATTCGGCGGTGGCCGGGCCGCTCACCAGCCCGGCATGCTGAAAATACCCCACGCCGCTGGAATAAAGCACCACCACCTTCACCGGCAGCGCGATCTTCGCATCATCGGCAGGTCGGGTACCCTCACGAATCACCTCCCCCGAGGCGCTCGAAGAAATGCTCCCGTACACAATTGCCGCCACAAGCGACATCAGTTGAATCGTCCGCCGAATCATATTGGCTCCCTGGTTTGCACGTGACCCGCAATGCGAGAATCCGCATTCCCCTTGGAATGTTGGCGGGCATGTAAAGTTTCAGGAAATTTTGGGAGGGATCGTCAGCTAAAGCCAATTTCAAGGGGCAATTGCTCAGGGTTCAGGAAGGCGCGCACGAAGTGGCTGAAGTTTCCCGCGACACGCAGCGGCCAATTCCCGCGACGGGGACTTGCACGCGATGCATCCATCCCGCTGACTCGCGCGCGGCTCCTGAATTAATGCTTCCGGTTTGCCTTTTTCACCAGCCGGTCAAATTCGTTCAGCATCGCCAGCAGATTCTGCGCTTCGGGTACGTGCGAGTGATAATCGTATTGGCGCATCGCCATCAAACCCACATCGCTGCCACCGGGCAGATCATCCGCGTTCACCGCGTCCCGGGCGTTGGGAATGAAAACGCATTGCAGCCAAAGCTCAAACGACGGCGCATCCAGATAGGTATTCATCCGTCCCGCTTCATACTCGGCCAGTAGATCGGGCGGAGTGTCCGCCCAATACCCAATCCGCCGCATCTCGGCTTCAATCGCGTCAATCTTGGCCGCTAGAGCGGCCAGCGCCTGCTGATGATCTGCCATTTTCAACTCCAGGATCAAAACATGCATGCGGACCGAACATCTCAAATCCACACGAAAACAGTTTACGCCGAATATGGAGATACGTTATCATCCTGACTCGATCTGGCACAAGGCGAATCCCATGATCACCAGCACCGAACTGCGCAAACGCCGCGAAGAGATCATCGCCATCGCAACGCGATATGGCGCCTCGGACATCCGCATCTTCGGCTCGGTGGCGCGCGGCGACGCAACCGAAAACTCCGATCTCGACCTGATCGTCCGCTTCGAACCCGGTCGCAGCCTCTTCGATCAGGGTGGACTCTTGATGGATCTGCGCGAACTGCTGGGGATGAAGGTAGACGTAATTTCCGAAGGCGCGCTGAGCGGGCGATTTGGACAAATCGCCAATGAAGAGGCGGTGCCATTGTGAGATCCGATCGCCTTCGTCTGCAGGATATTCTCGACGCGATGAAGGTCGTTGGGCACTACTGCCCGCAGATCGCGCTGTCTTCGATCGCGATCCGCCGCTGCAATCACACATCTATCGTCATCTTATGATTATCGGTGAAGCAGCATGGAATTTGTCCGATGCTCTGAAAGCTGAACATTCGCAAGTTCCCTGGAAACGAATCGAAGGCATGCGACACATCATGGTGCATGACTACTTCAAGGTCGATTGGGATATCCTTTTCCGTACCGCTCAAACCCATGTGCCCGCCCTCAAACCGGAAATCGAAGCTATACTCGCATCATTACCGGCCTGACCAACGTTGTCACTTCACTGCTTCCCCACGCTTCAACAACTCCAGCAACGCCTTTGTATCGTGCATGCTTGCCAAAATCAGCGGCTTGTCTTTTCCGGGCACATACAGCGCCGTGAACGGAATGCCTTCGCCGGGGGCAAGGGCGTTTAATCGATCCCATCCGGTCTTTTCATGGTCTACGTCCAGAAGCATCGGAACTACTTTATCCCGAGCGATCGCGTCGATCGTTTCCTGATTTCTATAGACCGTCTTTTCCAGCACTAAGCAGTTGGCACACCATTTGGCTGTGAATTTCACCAGAACCGGACGATTCTCCCGGCGGGCCTGATCGAATGCCGACTGGCTGAACTCTACCCACGGCACCCGGTTCGCCGTTGCCTGGCGCGGAATCGCGGCCCAGGTTGCGGCGGCTGTCAGTAGCAATGCAATCGAACACGCGACAGCTAGCCCGGTGGCGCTGTGGGTGATCTGGCGCGTGCGAACCACTAAAAACACCGAAGCCGCCAGCGCGACCAGCAGCACCAGAATTGCCTGCGCGTTGTCGGCATGGATTTGCGATCCTGCAAAAAACGCGGCCGTTCCGAACATCAGAAAGGCCATCATCTGTTTCACCAGTACCGACACCGGGCCGGTTCTTGGGAACCTGCGGGCAACCTGCGGAAACGCGCTGAGCAGAAAATAGGGCAATGCCATGCCGATGCCTACCATCAGCACCAGCGCCATTCCTACCACAACCGATTGCGCCAGCGCGACCGCCAGCACCGCCGGGAAAAGCGGCGCGGTGCAGGGCGTTGAAAGTACCGCTGTCAATCCGCCCCACATGAAATTGCCGCTGAGTGTATCGTGCCTGAAATCCAACCCGTATACGCTGGTAGGCAGTTGCACCGAAAACACACCGAGCATACCAATGCCAAGGGTGGTCAATACGATC
>JBBSFP010000340.1:0-3623 GCA_038238625.1 Tepidisphaerales bacterium | reverse complement strand
ACTACTTTTCAAAGTACTTACGCTTGGCGGTTGTGAGCAGACGATAGTTCGGCCGCCGACGCCAGAAATGGTCTCATTTTACGGCTTCAAACCCTGCGGCAACTGTCCGGATACTGTTGAGAGACACTGCTTGCTTCATCAATCGCAGAAGGAAGTATACCTACTATATCTGGTGTCGGTCAACGAATCCTTTACTAAATGTGGTGCTACTGTCTCGGTTAAGATTTTTCTAAATTTGGATTTGGACTGCGTTTGTGATGGATCAACGGTAACAGAAAAATCATGAAAAAAAATTGAAGTACCCGAAGCCTTCAACTTATCCACCGCAGCAGGAGACAGATGTGGAAAACCCAACCCTCAGCAATCAACTGAGGCCACGGTTTTCGAGTAATATCAACAGCCAGCCAACAGGGATTCTCCTCACTAGTTGGCATAACTGCGGAGCACACCTATGACTACGCCTTGGACCCGGCAACCATTGGCGTCGACGATACGCGGTTCCATCGATGCGTTCGCCGGCTGCAGACGGATCTTGCTGCCTTCCCGGTAGAACCGCTTGAGGGTCGCTTCGCCGGTGTCCAGCAGCGCCACCACCTGTTCACCGTTCCTGGCGGTGTCGCGGCGTTCGATCACTACGTAGTCACCATCACAGAGATGATCGTCGATCATGGATTCGCCACGCACTCGCAGAACATAGACACCATGCCGCGATTTAAAAAGAGATTCGAGGTCGATTTCTTCGCGGTTTTCAACGGCTTCTATGGGCGAACCGGCCGCGATTGCCCCCAGCAATGGCAACTTGGTAGATCGCTCCTCATCCGGCAGGCGATTGCTGGAAATAATTTCCAAAGACCGTGCTTTATGCTTATTGCGACGGATGATCCGTTTTTTTTCCAAGGCGCCCACATGCTCAAAAATCGTCACCTTGCTGGTTCCGAGCTGGTCGGCCAATTCCTGCATGGTGGGTGCCATGCCGTGGAGGTGACGGTAGTTGCGAATGGCGACCAAAACATCCAACTGGCGCGGTGTAAGGTTCATGGCGTTTCCCTGGTTAGGCTGACCCGTCTACGTTCGGCGATTGTTCATTATAAACATTAACCTAACATTGGTGCTGCCGTCAATACAAAACGTTCGATAAACCGATCAAGCGGCCCAACCGCATTGACCGATAAGAAAGTGGAAAACGCATCAAATTGGCAGATGGTGCCAAATGACGGCGATTTTCGAGGAAGGATACTCGAGATGTTATCAACCGATCACGTGGAGCGTGAGCTGAAGAATCCAAAGGCCGCCAGCGACTGGTGTGTCGGAGATGCGCCCCCCCGGTGGGATTTTGGGTTCACATCCCAGCTTTTCGGGCAGTTCAAGCGATTTTGGAGCGGTAAGGAGATCGGAGATTCGGCTTCGATTGATACCATGAAACATCCCGCCTTTTTCCGTGATGCCGCCGCGCTTCGACGGATTCCCCCCCACGGTCGCAAGGCTGCGTGACGCGGAAGCTTAATCGAAAAAAGACGGCGGCGGGTTGGGGTTTCCAACCCGCCGTCGATCGTTTAGTGTCGCGGCTGTTTGTAAGCCGAATTTTGTTTCCGACGTTTCTGGTCTCACCTTTCAGCGGATCAGAATCGTCAAAGACGATCATTTCTCTTGGGCATTCATCACTGAATGCCTCCAGCGGTCTACCCGCGGATGCAATCGCCCCGGGCCTGGACTCTCCGCTTATTTGACCTTGCTGGGGGTGGGGTTTGCCTTGCCATTCGAGTCACCCCGAACGCGGTGCGCTCTTACCGCACCATTTCACCCTTACCAAATCCTGTTTTCACAGGATCCGGCGGTTTATTTTCTGTTGCACTTTCCGTCGGATTGCTCCGCCTTGACGTTATCAAGCACCCAGCCCCCCGGTCGGCCAGTTTTCACCGCCCGACCGGGCCAGTTCGGACTTTCCTCACCGATGGTCACCCATCGGCGCGACCGTCACCACCACCGCGACACTGCTACATTATAGCATCGGAGGCGTAAAATGGATCGCAATCGCAACGAGGTATCGCACCTGATCAGGATTCATTTTTTCAATTACATCTTCTTCGTGTAATCGATTTGCATCATTTTCGCTTCCTTGCCGTCGGGCCCCGGGGCATACAGTTCATACTTCATGTGCGTCGGGTCGGTGTGGGTGACGACTTCTTTGACGGTCACTTCCTTGCCAGTCATTGGATCAAACATTTTGCCGGTAAGTGTCACCACGTTCCCCGATTTTTCGCCTTCGGTCTTCATCATGCTGGTCGACATGCTGTCGATCCAGGTGCTGAAGTATTTTTTGCTCATCTTGTCGTATCCCATGATTCCCATTCCTTTGAATGGCATATCGCTACCCCCCATGTTCATGGTGCCATCGTATTTCAACATCATGAAGCGCCCGTCCATCAGTGGCTCGAAATGAGCGGTCCCCTTCATCGAAGCGCAGGGCTGGCCGTTCATGTAACATTGGCAGTCGGCAGTCCAGTCGCCGGCGGTCTTGGCCATCTCCTGGTGCTCCGGACCAGGCGTACCGGCGTCCTCCATTTTTTTCATCATGTCGGCATTGGGCTTACCACCACCCATTTTTTCGTCCGCGAAGGAACGATTGGGAGCAATCGAGAGGGTCGACATCGCCAACACAGCCATGGCGGGAACAATTAATGACTTACGCATAGTTTTTTCCTTCTAATGAACTGGATCCTGTTCCGCGGGCAACGCCCCGCAGCCTTAAACCGACAGTAAATTCCACTCGCCCAAAACGCAACGTCGGAAATAACCCAGGCGAGGCGATTCGACTGAATCGGCCATCTGGTCGATGTATATCGCATGGCGCAAATCCTGCAGAACGTTCCGCTTTTCGCCGGCTTAGCCGATGCCGACTACCAGCACCTGCGCGCCGCGATGGTAGAGCGGGATGTGCCTGCCCATCAGCTTATTTTATCAGCCGGTGAATTGGGCGATGAGTTTTTTGTGATTCAAACCGGGCGCGTTCGCATCTTTGTACCCGACACTGCGGGACAGGAGATCACAGTCGCCATGCTGCAATCGGGGCAGTTTTTTGGAGAACTGTCGTTGCTTGATGGCGGCCCGCGCACCGCCAGCGCGCGCACGGAAATTGACACAACGCTGCTCGTATTGGGCCGTAACGAGTTTCATCAGTTCCTGATGGCTCATCCGCAGGCGGCGGTGCATCTCTTGACCATCCTCGGCCAGCGCCAGCGCGAGACCCTCGATCGCCTTCGAGGGATTCAAAATCCGAATACCATTTTCGAAACACGACGGACGCCCATGCAGCGCCTCTCCGAACGCATCGCCAACATCGGAGCCCATGAAATGTTCGTGCTGGCAAACGTAGTTTTGTTCGCGTTCTGGATGGGATTGAACGTGTTCCTCGGCGAAAAGGCGTTCGATGAGCCGCCGTTTAACAACTTGAATTTCGTGATCGCGCTGGAGTCGATCCTGCTGTCGATGTTTGTGCTGAATGCCCAAAAGCGGCAGGGCGAGCAAGCCACGGTGAAGGCCGATCTGGATTATCAAACCAATCGACTGGCGCATCTCGAGATTCTGCGCTTGCACGAGAAGATCGATAAAATGGTCAATCCCGT
>JBBSFP010000339.1:0-3631 GCA_038238625.1 Tepidisphaerales bacterium | reverse complement strand
TACTTCGGGTACAACGAAACCAGCGCCACCGATGTGCTGAATTATGTCGCCAGCATCTTTGCGCGGGGTGACACCAAGCAGGAGAACTAGGCGCAGATGAATCGTCGCTCCCAAAGATCGGGCATCGGGCTTGCAATCGCTGGCCTGGTGGGCGCGATGTTTTTTTGCCTGACCGATCCGCGATTCGCAGTCATGGTCGGACTACAAACGGGTACCCCGGATTTAATTGATCGGATCAACCAGAATCGGCCGGGAACGCTGGTGGGTCTGGTGGGGTGCCTGATCGTGGTATGTGTGGGTTTTTGGCTGGCATCGCGACGCACGACCTAAACGGCACGCCTTTAGGGTATGACGCCCATGGTTTTGAAAATTGAAAAAGACCATCAGCGCTTTCGGCAGATCGTTAAGGGACGCATCCGGGACGACCTGCGCAAATTTCTCACCAAGGGAGAACTGATCGGCAAAGAGGGCAAGCACCTTATTTCGATCCCCGTGCGCGGGATCGAGCTGCCGCATTTTCGGTACGGAGATAATTCCTCGGGCGTTGGGGCGGGCGATGGCAAGGAAGGCGATACCGTCGGTAAGGGGCAGGGCAAAGCTCAGGGAGGTACCGAGGCCGGTCAGCACATCATGGAAGTTGACCTCACACTCGATGAACTGGCAGATATTTTGGGCGAAGAGCTGAAGCTGCCACGCATCGATCCCCGCGGCAAGCATCGCATCACTACGATCCGCGAAAAATACAGCGGCATCCGCCAGGTCGGGCCCGACTCACTTCGTCATTTTAAGCGATCCTTCAAAGAAGCGCTCAAGCGACAAATCATGACCGGCACTTACGATCCGGCAAACCCGATGATTGTTCCTGAAAAAAAAGACATTCGCTATCGAAGTTGGAAGCAGATCAAAGCCCCGCAATCCAATGCGGTCATCATATTCATGATGGATGTGAGCGGCTCTATGGGTGAAGAGCAAAAGGAGCTCGTACGGCTGGAAAGTTTCTGGATCGACACCTGGTTGCGCAAAAATTACGAGGGGATAGAGAGCCGTTACATTGTCCATGATGTCTCGGCCAAGGAAGTTGATAAGCACACCTTCTACCACCTGCGTGAAGATGGCGGCACCAAGATCAGCAGCGCGCTGCGTAGCTGCAAATCGCTGCTCGATGCCCACTACAGCCCTTCCGAATGGAATATTTATCTTTTCCATTTCAGCGACGGCGATAACTCCTCCGAGGCCGACAGCCGCGATTGTGTTAAGCTGCTCAAGGAGCAGTTATTGCCGGTTTGCAACATGTTTGGCTACTGCCAGGTCGCTAGTGCCTATGGCTCGGGGAATTTCATCAACGTGCTTCATGAGCATTTGCGTGGTCATTTGCAAGTGTTGACCAGCCGGGTCAATTCGAAGGACGATATTTACGATTCGCTGAAGACGTTCTTCGGTAAAGGTCATTGACGATAGAATCGCGATGATGTGTCTCGAAACGGGTACGGGCCGCGCGCGATAAGCTTGAGGGGCGGATTGCCGAATGACCATCAGCCCCGATCGCACCATCCAACCCGCTGTAAAGGGCGGGCTTGCTGAAGTTCCTCAGATCAACGCGCTGCGCGAACTGTTGGCCCTGGCGCTGCCGCAAATCGTGCAGATGGCGTCCTACACCACGATGCAGTTTCTCGAAGCATGGATGCTGGCCCGTGCCGGGGATGGCAATGTGCTCGGCCCGACCGCCGTGGGTAATGCCGGGATGCTGGCCTTCACCCTGATCAGCTTTGCCATGGGGGCGCTGTTCGTTCTGAACACGCTGGTCAGCCAGAATTATGGGGCGGGCAATAACAAGGAATGCGGGCGTTATCTTTGGCAGGGAATCTGGTTTGCGCTCGGGTTCAGTGTAGTGATGTCGGCGGGGTTCCCATTTTATTCGAGTCTCTTTCACAGGATGGGGCATGCGCCGGACCTGGTGCAACTCGAGGGGCAATATCTTCGCATCCAGCTGTTGGCCGCGACACTTCGCTTGCTCGGAACAGCCATGGGACAATTCCTGCTGGCAATTAATTGTCCGCGTCGCGTCCTGCTGGCTACCGTCTGCGGTATTGGGTGCAATATCGTAGCGGGGTTGATCTTGGTGCTGGGCATGTTTGGCGGGCCCCGGCTGGGGGTCGTGGGCGCGGGATGGGCGCAGAATATCGGGCTGCTGGTCGAAACCAGTTGTTTGACAATCATCATCTTCCTGCCGGGAATCCGCAAAACCTACAATGTTTTGGATTGGCGACTTCGCCGCCAGCACTTTGTGCAGTTGCTCAAAATCGGCCTGCCGTCCGGTATGCAGTTTTTTTCGGAACTGACCAGTTGGTCGCTGTTTATGCTGTGGGTGATGGCGGCCTTCGGTACCGACGAAATGGCAGCCAACAACTTCACCTTCAAATACATGTCGGTGAGCTTTATGCCCGCCTTTGGAATTTCTGTTGCAGTCACGGCGCTGGTGGGGCGCTACATCGGTATGGGCAGGCCCGAGGTCGCCCAACAGCGGACCCACCTGGGTTTTGGGATCACGTTGATCTACATGCTGGTGTGCGGGCTGGCATTTTTCCTGCTGCGCGAGCGCGCGATGATGCTTTTCACGCAGGATCCCAAAGTGATTCGCATCGGTGCCACATTGATGGTGTTTGCGGCGCTATACCAGATTTTTGATGCCACTTATATTTCTTACAACGCCGCTCTGCGCGGTGCCGGCGATACGCTTTTGCCGGCGCTGATCATGAACCTGCTGGCCTATGGCCTGATCGTGTTTGCCGCCCACCATAGTGCCACGCACTATCGGCAGTGGGGCACCACCGGCCCGTGGGTAGCGGCCATGATATATGGCGTACTGCTGAGCGGTTTCATCGTGTGGCGCTTCAACTCCGGTCGCTGGAAAAAAATGCACCTGGTCAATTCCGCCACTTGACTCCTCACGCTCGAATCCGCTCCCCACTTGCGATAAAGTACCGCGGGTTTAATTTGGACTATTCTCATGGCCGATGACGCAACTGCCCTCAAGAAGGGCAAAAACAATTACAAGAGCACGCTCAACTTACCGCAGACGCGGTTCGAGATGGAGGCCAAGCTCACGACTCATGAGCCGTTGCGACTGCAGCGCTGGCAGCAGGAGAAGCTTTATGAAAAGGTGTTGGCGGCGCGGCTGCCGGGCACGCCGGGGGCGAAGGGGCAGTGGATCCTGCATGATGGCCCGCCCTTCGCTAATGGGGATATCCACATTGGGCATGTGATCAATAAGACGCTCAAGGATGTGATCCTTCGCTATCGCACGATGCAGGGGTATCAGACCCCTTATGTGCCAGGCTGGGATTGTCATGGCCTGCCCATCGAGCACAAGATTCAAGAAGAGTTGGCCAAGCAGGGAAAAAAGCTGCGCGAGCTGGGGATCACGGAAGTCCGCCAGGCCTGCTTTGCATATGCCACCAAATACGCAACCTTGCAAAGCGAGCAATTTCAGCGGCTGGGGATTCTTGGTCAGTGGGATGCGCCCTACCTGACCATGGCCCCGGCATATGAAGCGCAGACTCTGGAGGTCTTTGCGCGCTTTGTGGAAGCCGGCCTGGTTTATAAGCAGCTCAAGCCGGTGGCCTGGTCAGTT
>JBBSFP010000338.1:0-3645 GCA_038238625.1 Tepidisphaerales bacterium | reverse complement strand
GCTCTGATTGTAAATCGAAACCTTTTCGATCTCGACATCGTCGGTGATGATGGGAATCATCGCCGACCGCTGCCGGGGCAGAGAAACCGAGCCCACGGTGTATTGAAACAGCTCCCCCATTTTTGAAGCCGATGCCAGTGATGCAACGGAGGCGGTAGCATCCATCTTCTTACTGACTTCATTTGTCTGGGCCATATCCGCGAGGCCATCCACGGACTCTATGTTGCCCCCTTCAAGTCTTAGCTTACCCAAAGCCCCTCCCCGGGCAGCCTTCATAGCCATGGGTGCCGCGGCCGGCCGGGGCTCGGCTGCCGCTTGGCGTTCGCTGAAGTCTGCTCTTTCTTTATCCTTCCCCATCCCCGCGTCGTAAGTCTGCGGGCGCAGGCTTGCGTACAATTCCGCCTGAACCAGCGGACGTGGAATATAAAGTGGCTGATACAGATCCTGAATAAAGCTGATTGGCCGGCCACTCACGAGGCTCAACTGCACGCTATTCCAGTCGTTGTCGGTCTGGTTTTCGACAATCGCCCATCCCTGCAACTTGCCATCGCGCACCATGCTCGGGCCGGTGGTCGGCTGCGTATCGGGCTGCTTAGTCGGCTGCGTCTGCGGGGCGGGGTTGTCGGTCAGCACCAGGCGATAGCTGGTTTTCCAGACCGGGGTTTCCACCACGTATCCGATGCGCACATGCCGATCCCCGTTGCCCACAAAGTGGATGGTAACCGGTTTTTTGTCCTGATCGCGTGCCTGGGCAAGGGCCGACAGGGCTTTATTGAGTTCATCACGCAAGGTCGGGTCTTCAAGCTCGATCCCGCTGACATTGCTCAATTCCGCGCTGCGGATGATGCCATGGCTGTCGATCAGGTTGATGTACCACACCTCGATCGTGCCGGGAGTGTTGTTGGGGCCGACCACGCTCTTGGGTTTTTTCTCCAGGCCAAGGATGGTGCCCTCGACTTGTTCGGCCCCGAGACCCAGCTTGACCCGCGCCCCACGCAATTGATTAAGCAGATCGCCCAGCGACGGGTTGCTGGTGATGTCCACCTGAAAGCTGTGGAGGGTTTTAGCGATCGGGTCCTGGCTGGGGTAAGTGACGGTGCCAATCTTGCCCCCATCCACATCCTGCAGCACCAGACTTTTGAGGATGTCGTTGATCTGGTTGGTCTTGAAGCGAAGCTCGGTGGAACCGTCGCCGGTGATGGTGCCATAGTGCTCGAAATAGCCGACCCCGCTGCTGAACAGGGCAACGGTACGGACCGGCACGGCAGTGGTGGCGGCGGTGGTCGGTGGATCTGCCGCGATCAGCAAGGTGTTGCTGGTAATTAGGGCAAGGGCAGCGAATAGATAAGGTTTCATGGGATGGGCTCCGTTAGATCGAGAGTGCTGGAGGCGACTGAACGCGCGCCGATAGTCGTTGGACGCGCCGGGGGTGTCAAAGGTTGCGGGAAATTATTATTGAGATTTGCTCCGGTGACACGCCTCAAATGCAGCGTGGGGTTTTACCCGATGCACATGATGCGCGGCCCGTAGTACGATGAGGGTTGGCAATATGTGACTTGCAGCGAGTAATTTTTGCGGATCATTGGGAGATAGCATGGCCGATGCAGCGGCGCAGGAATCAAAGCGGGCAGTTAAAAATTCGGCAGCGGTGAAGCCACTGGTGTTGTTGATTGACGACAGTGCCGATCTGACGGCGGTGCTTGCGCGCACTTTAGAAACCGCAGGGTTTCGCACAACGGCATTTAACCAGGGGTTGCTGGGCTTAAAGTATCTTTCGGAGCCGTTGATCGGATCAGATCGCCCTTCGGCGGCGATCTTGGACATTCATTTGCCTGATATCTCGGGGCTGGTGCTGGCGCTTCGGGCCCGGGAAGTGCTTGGGCCGGATGCGCCCATCGTGATGCTTAGCGGCGATGCGTCGCTGGAGGTGCTCAATTCATTGCCGCATGTCGGGGCCACACATTTCTTTCGCAAGCCGGTGAGTTCCACGCAGCTTTTGGAGAAGCTTAAGGGGTTGTTGAGTTGAAGCCGGGTGGGCTTGCGTATTCATTTTCCGGCTGCGGCGATTCAACGGTGGGACCGGCTCAGGCGTAGTACGCATCAGATGGTTCTTGAATCGACTTGCAACGCGACCCCGATTTTCGTGAGATTGCGCTTTGTGTTAGATTACCAGTAATAGATTGACCGCTGATGAACTGCCGATCGAAAGGGCAATAATGGCAAACACCCCACCGGTGACACCTCCGCAGACGCCCCCGCAGGAAATACAACCCCCCCGGAAATCCAGTGCATCGCGCTCCGCAGTTCCGGTGGCAACTGCGGCGACGACAACCGCAACGGCAACGGCGCCCGCGGGGACCGAACGCCCACCGACCCTGTCGGATACCGATCTGCAGGCGGTTTCCAATCTGAAGGCCGCCCATGCCGCTATCAAGAGCGAGATGAGCAAGGTGATCGTGGGCCAGCACGATGTGCTGGACCAGGTGCTGATGGCGATATTCACCAAGAGCCATGCGCTGCTGGTGGGTGTGCCTGGCCTCGCCAAGACCCTCATGATCAGCACGCTGGCGTAGACGCTGCACCTGCAGTTTAAGCGCATTCAGTTCACCCCCGACTTGATGCCCTCCGACATCACGGGTACCGAAGTAATTTATCAGGATCCGGCGAGTGGCGAGCGACAGTTCAAGTTCCTGAAAGGGCCGATCTTTTCCAACATCATCCTGGCGGATGAAATTAACCGCACCCCGCCCAAAACGCAGGCGGCCATGCTGGAAGCGATGCAGGAGCGCAAGATCAGCCAGGGGGGTAATGACCATAAGCTTCCCGACCCCTTTTTCGTGCTGGCGACGCAAAATCCGGTCGAACAGGAGGGCACCTATCCGCTGCCCGAAGCACAGCTCGACCGCTTCCTGTTCATGATCTATGTCGATTACCCATCCGCTGCTGAAGAACGCGCTATTATGAAAATGGGCACGGGTGTGGGGGGGGGCAAGGTGTCGGCGGTGCTGGGGGTGGAAGACATCCTGTCGCTGCAGCAGACGGTTCGCCGGATGCCGGTCAGCGATCATGTGCTGGGGTATGCCCAGAAACTGGTTTCGGTGACGCGGCCCAAGACCGCCGATTCGCTGGATTTCTGCCGGAAGTGGCTGAGCTGGGGTGCCGGTCCTCGCGCCAGCCTGAACCTGATTATCGCCGCCAAGGCGCACGCGATTTTGCATGGGAACGTGCACGTGAGCTGCGACGACGTCGAGGCCGTGGCGCTACCCATTTTCCGCCACCGCATTGTGCCCAACTTCGCCGCGCAGAGCGAGGGCGTCAGCTCTGATGACATCACGCGGAAGATTCTCGCGGCGGTTCCCAAAAACGTGAAGCACGAATAAGCCCGTATCCCAGCGCGTAATTGCAACGAACACTTTTGCGGGGGATAGGTTTTTGCGTGGATAGCCCTACCCATCAATTGCTCGATCCGGCAGCGATCCAGTCAGCCGAAGCGCTCGGCCTGCAGGCCCGCTACGTCGTTGAAGGGTTCATGAGCGGCGAGCACAAGTCGCCCTTCCGCGGCTTCTCCGTCGAGTTTACCCAGCATCGCGAATACGTGGCCGGGGATGATATTCG
Organism: Tepidisphaerales bacterium; assembly: GCA_038238625.1. Classification (GTDB taxonomy): domain Bacteria; phylum Planctomycetota; class Phycisphaerae; order Tepidisphaerales; family Tepidisphaeraceae; genus JBBSFP01. The sequence continues at coordinate 30 of JBBSFP010000338.1, read as the reverse complement.
CCATCTCGACTGGAAAGTGCTGGGGCGCTC
>JBBSFP010000337.1:0-3647 GCA_038238625.1 Tepidisphaerales bacterium | reverse complement strand
GCATTCGCTTTCCAATACAAGCCTTGATTTGTACACGCGTATCTGTGAATTCTCGGCTCAGGATGCGGGCATTGGATTCGATGAAGCTCAAAAGCCGGCCGTTGGCGAGATCAGTTTCGAGCGTCACGTCCACCTGCTGGCCACGCACGATGCGGTAAATCCTTTCGGATAGATCGCTGAGCCCCAGAGCGGTTCGAGCGCTGATGGGAATGGCATCGGGATGCACCGTCCGCCATTCCGGTGACGCCAGCTCACCTTCATCGGTATCTATCTTGTTGAGCAACAACAGCTGGGGTTTGTCTTTGGCACCGATTTCGGCCAGCACCTTGTTCACGCTCTCGAACTGATGACGCGCATCGGGATGCCCGACATCAAGCACATGCAGCAGCAGGTCGGCGTGTATGGCTTCTTCCAAGGTGGCTTTGAAGCTGGCGACCAGGTTATGAGGCAGATCGCGCACGAATCCGACGGTGTCTGACAGCAGCACTTCGATGCCGCGCTCCAGTCGCCAGGCGCGCGTCTTGGTATCAAGCGTGGCAAAAAGCTTATTGTCCGCATACGCCCCCGCAGCAGTTAGCGTGTTAAAAAGGGTGCTCTTGCCGGCGTTGGTATACCCCACAATGCACGTGGTGAAATGTTTGAGATTGCGCTCCGACACCAGGCGGGATTTACGCGCCTGTACTGCCTCGATCTCATGCTTCAACATCGAGATTCTTTTGCGAACAATCCGGCGGTCTATTTCCAACTGCTGTTCACCGGGCCCACGCGTACCGATGCCCGCCGGTGCGCCGCCGGCAATGCGCTCTAAATGGCCCCACATGCGCGTCAGCCGGGGATAGGTGTACTGCATCTGCGCCAGCTCGACCTGCAGTTTTGCTTCATGCGTCTGCGCGCGGGTGGCGAAGATGTCGAGAATAAGTTCCGAGCGGTCCAATACCTTTACGCCCTCGCCACGCTTTGATTCCAGCTCCTCATTCACGATCTTCTCCAACGCGCCGATTTGGCTCGGTGACAGGTTGTTGTCGAAGATGATCACGTTCGCCCGCTGTTCCTTTACCAAGTGTGCAATCTCCAGCGCTTTGCCGCTGCCAATGTAGGTTGACGAATCCACCTTTTGACGGCGTTGCAGGACTGATCCCACCACCTTGGCACCCGCAGTGCGCGCCAGCGATCCAAGTTCACCAAGGGGATCGCGGGGATCGGCGGTGGACCCGGGCAGAATCACGCCCACGAGCACGGCCCGCTCCTGCCGCACCGACAATTCAGTTCTTTTGAGTTCACCCAACGCGAATCCTCCTCAGGCATTGTTGGCATCTATCCGCTGGACGACAAATGGGTCAGCATCTTTCTGTGCGATCAAAATCGGGATGCGCGAAAGTTTTTCCCCCAAGGTTGTCGCAAGTTTCTTCAAATAGGCACGCTCACTGTTTGAGTGCAGCGTGCACACGACGGTCATACCGCAACTGGCGGCGCGCAAGGCATCATGATGCCGCACTTCACCGGTCAAAAGGATTTGTGCGCCTTTCGCGACGGCATCGTCGAGCAACTCGCCAGATGCACCGGCGCACACCGCACCTTTCTGGATCGGGCCTTCAGCCGGGCCAGCGATCAAGAGATTACTCAACTGCAGATTTCGGGCAATGCGGCTGATGATCTGACTGCGGTCGACTGGTTGGTTCCAGGAGCCGATCCGCCCCAGCCCCAGGCCATCGGGCGGAAGCGCCAGTTGCACAAGTTCAAACGCCGGTTCCTCGTAGGGATGCGACTTTCGCAGCGACGTGATGGCATCGGAAATGCGATCAATGGGTAGCAGCGTTTCCAATCGAAGCTCAGCTGTTTCCTCGAGCCGGCCCACTTCCCCGACAGCAGGGTCAGCGCCGGCCTGCGGCATGAACGTTCCGGTCCCCGGAACGCGGAAACTGCACTGAGTGTATTTCCCTATGCCGCCACACCCGGCGGCAAAAAGCGCCTGACTGACCTGCTGCAATGCTTTGTGTGGCACAAAAACCACCAGCTTGTAGTTGCTCGCCTTGCCCTGACGCGGCCGCAATGGCTGACGCTCAGTCAAGCCCATTGCATCGGCCAGAAAATCATTGACGCCCCCGGGTGCGACATCCAAGGCGGTATGGGGGCTATAAATTGCAACCTCGCGACGTAGCGCGTCGAAGATCAGTTCGGTAGCGCCATCCGCCCGCACCGATTTGATGGCATGAAAGATGGGGGGGTGATAGGCAACAATCAGATCGCAGCCCTGCTGACGTCCTTCTTCAGCGACCGCGGGCGTGTAATCGATCGTTAACAATATCTTGTGAACGCTCTGGGTCGGATCGCCTACAAGAAGACCCACATTGTCCCATGGCTCTGCATATTGCGTAGGCGCGATCTCTTCAAGAAGAGATTGAATCTGCGAAAGGTGCATGGGGCAATTAGACCATGTTTTTTGACAGGCCGATACTCTGGACTATGTCTATTGAACCCCAGGAACCGATGACGGTTTAAGTCCAAGAGCATCGAACATAGCCGTGGCCTTGAGGAGTGTTTCCGCATATTCAGCGGCAGAGTCGGAATCTGCGATGATGCCTCCACCCACCGATACGTGCACGCGGTCCAGCGTTACCACGATGGTGCGAATGGCGAGGTTAAATTGCAGGTGACCATCATCGGCGAGATAGCCGATCGCTCCGCAGTAGGGCCCACGGCAGTGAGGCTCGAGTTCGTCGATGATTTGCATCGCCCTGATCTTCGGGGCACCGGTGACACTCCCACCGGGGAACGTGGCGCGCAAAATCTCCACCAGATCGATCTGCGGGCGGAGCACCCCGGACACTGTGGCTGCTCCGTGTAGCAAAGTGGGATGCGTTTCGATGGTGCGAGCTTCGGTGACCTGGACGGACCCGATCTCGCAGATACGACCCAGGTCGTTACGCTCCAAGTCGATGATCATGTTCAGCTCCGCTTGATCCTTTTTGCTTGCGGCCAGCTCTTGTGCCATCCCTGCCTGACGGGGGCGAGTGCCCTTGATGGGGCGCGTGGTGATTCGGCGACCTCCTGGTTCCGAGGTTACGCGCAAAAACAATTCCGGGGAATTGCTCAGCAACGCATGATCGCCATAGTCAAGACAAGCCCCAAACCATGAACCGAAGCGCTCTCGTAGCCTGGGATAAATATCACGCGGAACCTGTTGCAGACCGGCTGAGAAACGCTGGGCAAGATTCACCTGGAATACATCACCCGCGGCGATGTAATCACTCACACGCCTGACGGCCAACCCATACTCGTGACGGGGCAGGTTCGATCGGAGGGGATCAGAGTGGAGCCGGTAGCGCTCGGGGAAATCGATGGCAGGGTGGTGTGACGACGTCGCAAATTCTTCAACTGCCCCGGTTGTGTGATCAGTGACGCGGATTCGATTGTGATAGGTGAATTCGAAGAGCGGAAGATGTAAATCATCCAACGCGCGGTTTGGTAAAGTTACATTTCGTTCGAACAACCGGCCAAGGTCATAGCTGAGATAGCCGATCCATCCCGCCTTCAGAGGCGGCCCACCTGGAGATGGCCCTGATCGTTGCTGGTCGAGCCATCGAAGTGCGATTAATGGGTCGCCCCACGATTTCAACTCGTGATCTCGGGAGCGGAGGGTGGTGATC
>JBBSFP010000336.1:0-3648 GCA_038238625.1 Tepidisphaerales bacterium | reverse complement strand
TTGAGGATCGCGCGGGCGATGTCTTCGCTGAACATCAGCAGCGTCTGCACGGCAATATTGCGATCTTGGAGGGCCTGGCGAAGCATGCTGATCGCTGCTTCGCCATCGGCTTGTTCCTGTTCGCGCATCTGTCCCCCGCTGGGGCGGGAGACATGGATCACCAACACCTCGGCACCCAGGCGCTTGGCCAGATCGGCGACGGGTTCAATGGCCTTTTCGGCGGCCCAGGGGCTGCTGACTGCAATGAGAATTCGACTCATGGGTTTCGCGTTCCTTGCCCAACTTTTGGACCTACCCCATCCACCGTTCCATCAACTCCCGTAACTGCCGCAAGGCCTTCCCACGGTGGCTGATGGCGTTCTTTTCCGCCGCCGGAAGCTCTGCGATATGGCGACCATCGGCGAGCACAAGGAGTGGATCATAACCGAAACCGTTTTGCCCACGCGCTTCAAAACCAATGCGACCCTCGACGGTACCGCGGGCAGTGAACGCAATCCGTCCCAGCGGGTCCGCCAATGCCAGCACGCACACGAAGCGGGCGATGCGCAAACCTTCTGATATGTCCATCAACTGTTGCAGGAGCAACGCATTGTTGGCCGCATCACCCGGGTCCCTTCCATGAGACTGAGCCCACCGGGCGCTAAGAACACCCGGCTTACCGGCCATCGCCTCCACTTCCAAACCGCTGTCATCCGCCACCGTCCAGCGATTTGCGCGCCTGGCATATTCGGTTGCTTTCAAACACGCGTTTGCGCGAAAGGTTTTGCCCGATTCTTCAACCGCTAGCCCGACCCGCAGGGCGGAAAGATCGCTGAAATGCACGCCCTGCCCCCGCAGCATTTCAGAGAATTCACGCGCCTTTCCTGGGTTGGTTGTGGCGATCAATAAATCCATCGTAGTCGCATCAGATAAACTGGGCGGCAACATTGATAAACCGCGTGCGCGCTTCATACATGGCCGTGTCCAGGAGCCGCTGCTCCTCGGGCGACAGGTTGTTAGCAGTTTTTTCTTCCAACACGTTGAGCGTATCGAGCTGGTATTTTGCCATGTCTAGATTGATCCCTTCGCTCTGGCCCAACTCACCGAGGTAGAACATCACCTGTGTGATCAGGGGCTGCACCAGACTGGCCAGCCCCACGGGCGGCAAGGGACGTTTGCCTGCCTGAGCGCCGCGCGCTGGGGCAGTCTCACGGCCTGCGGGAACACCGCCACCCCGAGCAAACGGCGATACAGCCGAGTCTCCACCGGTCATCGGTGCAGCCGCAGGTGGCTCGGTGGCACGCTGGGCTTCTTTCTCTGCTAAGCGACGTTTTTCCTCCTGGGCTTGTTTTTTCCAGTCGTTATCGATGTGCAAAATGGGTCGTTCAGATGGTTTGTCATCGGGCATGGGAACTCCTGTGTGGGCCCCATTCTACGCGCGTGGGTTCTCGGGAGAAAGACTACCGTACGCCACTTCACTGCACAGCTTGAATAATTCGCCGGCCAGTTCGAGACCCATTGTTGCACCGTTCAGAAACTCACAACCCCGCATTGGCGCACCCCGCTTCTGGCGATACGATGCCCGGTTGCCTGGATTACTTCGCTCAGTTGAGCGATCAGGACCGGTTGTAAGAGATTTCAGAGGCGATCATGGCAGAAAATGAACTCGACGCGGGCGCTTCGGCCCAGGATCAAAATACCAGCTCCAACACCAGCGATTCGGCGAATGCTCAATTGGCACTGGCCGAGGGAGGGGCGGTCGACTTCGATTACAACGTACAGGTCGAAGATCTGGGCCCCGCCACCAAGCGCGTCACGGTGGAAATTCCGGCTGATCGAATCGAAACGAAGCTCAAGGATCAGTTCAAGGACATACGCAAGCAAGCCGCCATTCCAGGTTTCCGCCCGGGCCACGCTCCACAAAAATTGGTGGAAAAACGCTTCCATGCGGAGGTAAGCGACCAGGTGCGGCGCGAATTGGTCAGCGAAAGCTATCAGCAGGCGCTTCAGAAGCACTCGCTACAAGTGATTGGCGAGCCTGAATTCGAAAACGCCGACCAGATGAAACTCCCTGAGAGCGGGGCTTTACAGTATTCCTTTAATGTGGAAGTGCAGCCGAAATTTGACCTGCCCGAACTCAAGGGGCTGCACGTTCGCCGCCCGACGATTGCCGTGAACGAGGAAAATGTCGACCAGGCGATGACTAACCTCCGCCAGCAACAGGGCACGCTTTCGCCGGTGGAAGGGCGTGGCGTCGAAACTGGCGATTACGTCACTGCCGACGTCCATGTGAAAATCAATGGCGAGGTGATCACCCACCAGCACGATGCCCCGCTGGTTGCCCGGTCCGGTCGAATCGCCGGTATTTATATTGACGATCTCGACAAGCAACTGGCCGGTCTTGAAGCCGGGCAAAAACGCGATATCAAAGCCGCTGCGCCGGACACTCACCCGAACGACGCGATGCGTGGCAAAGAGGTGCAAATCGAGGTGGCGGTCAAGGACATTAAGAGCCTCGAACTCCCTGAAGTGAACACCGAATTCCTCAATAACCTTGGTTTTGAAAAAGAGGACGAACTTCGCGACGCCCTGCGTGAACAGATGCAGGAGCGCATCGCTTCCGACATCAATCACGCCATGCGCGAGCAGGTGAATAACTATTTGCTGGACCGGGTCCAGATCGAATTACCCGCGAAGATGTCGGATCGGCAGACCGACCGCGTGGTGCGCCGCCGCATGTTGGACATGATGATGCGCGGCGTGGACCGCGACCAGGTGGAGGCAGCAGCCGAGCGGTTACGCACTGGTGCCCGGGAAGAAGCTGCGCGTGAGTTGAGGCTCTTTTTCATCCTGCAGGAAATCGCCAATCAGCAGAAGGTGGATGTGAGCGAAGCGGAATTGAATGGCCGCATCACGACGCTTGCGATTCAGCATGAGCGCCGCCCGGAAAAGATGAAGCAGGACATGAGCCGAGACGGCACGCTGATGGATTTGTACATCCAGATGCGGGAGCAAAAGGCCGTGGACGCAATCATTGCCCAGGCCAACGTCGAAGACATCGCCGTGGAGTCCGGTACCGCCGATAGCAGCGGCGGCCGCGCATCGGAATCGGCTCAGGCCCCCGCCGAAAAGGATAAATCGGAAGAGGCGAAAATGACCAAGGCCGAATCGGGCCGGGCGGAATCGGGCAAAGCGGAATCTGGCAAGGCTGATACCCAGGTAACCTGAACATGTCGCGCATCAATGCTCCGCGCGGGACCGCCGATGTTCTGCCCGCCGATTCGCATCTCTGGCAAACCGTCGAAAACATCGCCCGCCAGGCAGCGGAGCGCTACAACTTCGCCGAGATTCGCACGCCGGTTTTTGAGCACTCGGAACTGTTTCACCGCGGCGTTGGTGAAACATCCGACATCGTTCACAAGGAAACTTATACCTTCGACGATCGTGGCGGAAGGTCGATGACCCTTCGCCCGGAGGGCACCGCCGGGGTCGTCCGGGCTGTCATCGAATCCAACCTTCTCGCTGACCAGGGCACGCGGCTTAAAGTCTATTACCTCGGCCCCAATTTTCGTTATGAGCGCCCTGCCTCCGGCCGGCTGCGAATTCACCATCAGTTCGGGGCCGAAGCCTTCGGGGTCGTTGATGCTTTTGCAGATGTCGAATGCATCG
>JBBSFP010000335.1:0-3652 GCA_038238625.1 Tepidisphaerales bacterium | reverse complement strand
GGCATAGGCCTGATCGCCAAAACCAGGTTCAAGCCCAGCATGTGGTGCTCGACCAACCGTGATATCGAGTGCAGCATCTATACGATTGGCCTGATTATGCTCGAGAAAATCAGAGCCACGCCCCCACAAGCACTGGCTGCCGTGCTCGCACTCTCGGAAACAGTGACAGGAAAGTGGGGATGACTCAGTTTGCACGATATCTCAATTAATGTATACGACATTGAGCAATTGCATTAGAAACCTATGAGCAATTAACACTTCTCGCCCGCCTTTAATGGAGCAATCATGGCCGATGGTTGGTATTACGCGCAGGAAGATCAGCGCATGGGACCAGTGCCTTTTGACGCGCTGCGCGACCTGGTCGCTAAAGGCCAGTTGTCATCGCAAAGCCTGGTGTGGAACAAGTCGCTGACGGAGTGGACGCCGGTGTCGCGCATGCCGGGGTTGCTGGGTCCGGAGGTTCCGATAGCGAGCCTGGCTCCGGTTGCTTCAATGGCACCGCAGGTGTCGCCCTCCACGGCCCCGCTTCCGCAATCCATGCAATCCGCGCCGGCATCGCAATTGGCGTATGCCTCCCCCCCGCAGAGTGACGACGTCGTAGTTTTGTCATCCACCGCGGTTGGTCACATCCTGCGGTCGCAAGTCTGGATTCAATTTGTAGCGATCGTGGGGATCATCGGCGCGATTCTATTGATCGCATCGGGTGGTCTCCGAACGGTTGCGTTCCTCCGTGGTTTAGGCGGTATGTATCGGTTCAGGATGTCGTTGGTGGTAGTCGCCGGCTTGCCCCCAATCATCGCCGGCGTGCTGGCATTGTTCCTTGCAATTTCGCTGAGCTCTTATGCGTCGAAGATCCGCGATGCAGGTCGCATGCGTCATCCCGGTAAATTTGAACGGGTAATGGCAGCGCAAAAATCGTTCTGGCGATTGCTGAGCCTTTCCCTGATCGCCTGGTTTGTAATGTTGCTTATCATCGTCCTGGCATTGGTGATCTTCTAAGGGGCAGTTTGCAGTCTCAGGAGGCCATTACCTTGCTGATCGTAAAGATCGGCAGCAGCAGCGCCATCGCCACCCCGCCGATGATGATCCCCATCAGCACGATCATGGCTGGTTCAATATAGCGCGTCAGCTCTGTGATCTGCTCTTTAAGTTCGACCTCGGCAAAGCCGGCGATTTGCTCCATCACGATGCCGAGCTTGCCGGTCTTTTCGGCGCTGCTGAGCATCTGCGCTACCGACCGGGGAACCAGATTATTAGAAAACATCGGCGTCGACACCGGCAAACCGGCTTGAATGTCTTCCGAAACCTTTGCCCACAGCTCTTTGTAATAGACGTTGCCCGCCAGATGCTCGGCGGTGGTGACGCAGTCGACCAGACTCACCCCCGCGCCAAAGAGCGTTCCCACCATGCGCAGCCCGCGCGACAAATGCAGCTTGCGAAACACCCGCCCCATGATCGGCAAATGAATTTGCAGGTTATGCCAGGCACGCTTGCCGGTGACGGTCCCTAAAAACAAGTACCCCAATCCACCGGCTAACAATCCCCCCCCCACCAGCCAGGGCCATTGCGTAATCACAAAATCGCTCATAGCCATGAGCATTTTAGTGGGGATAGGCAATGCAGCCTTCTTGGCGGCGTAAATGCTGGTGAAGCGCGGGAGCACGAAGATCAGCAAGAAGATGGTGGTCGTTATGGCAAACGTCAGCATGATTCCGGGATAAGTCACCGCGCCCTTGACCCGTCGAAGGGTCTCCTGCTCATCCCGGAGATACCCCGTTGCCCGACCCAGCAGCTTCGCCAGCATTCCACTTTTTTCGCTGGCTTGAATCAGCGAAATGAACATGCGTGGAAACGAGCGCGGATGTCGTCCCAGCGCCCAACTGAAATCCTTCCCCTGCTGTACACTGTGGCTGAGGTCTTCAACCAGTCTTTTGACGTTGGGCTTTTCGGCCTGCGCTGAGATGCAATCCAGCGCTTCGCTGAGCACCACGCCGGTCTCAATCATGATCGACAATTGCTGGGCGAACTGGATCAGATCGACGCGCGCAATCTTAATGTTTGCGGCTTCATCATCCAGCATGAAATCGCTATCCCCACCAGGGCTGATGGTGATCGGATATTTGCCCTCAACGCGAAGCAGTTGCTGCACATGTTCGATGGAATCGGCAACCATGCTGCCACTGGCGGCGGCGCCGAAATTGTCACGCGCGGTGTATGAAAAAGAGGGCATAACGTAAGCCTTATCCGCCAAAAATCAGGCGGTCACGCGATAGACTTCTTCCAGCGTGGTGATCCCCGCCTTTACCTTTTCCATGCCATCAATGCGGAGCGATTTCATTTCCATGAGCCGCGCCAGCTCACGAATTTCATTGAGCGGGGCGCCGGTGCTGATCTTGTCCACCACCGCATCGCCCACCACCAGCAGTTCATAAATTCCGATGCGCCCGTGGTAGCCGATATTGCGGCACTTGTTGCATCCCTTGGGGCGATAAAGTTGCTCAAACCCACCGACGACCTTTTCCAACTGCCGGCGTTCATTGATGCTGGGGGTATACGATTCTTTACAGCTCTGACACAGCTTGCGCACCAGTCGCTGTGCCAGCACCCCCACGAGCGATGCACCGACGAGGTACGGTTCAACTCCCAGGTTGTACAACCGCGTGATCGCGCTGGGCGCATCGTTGGTATGCAGCGTGCTGAGAACCAGGTGGCCGGTAAGGGCCGCCTGCGTGGCGATCTTGGCAGTCTCCAGATCGCGAACCTCACCCAGCATGATTACATCCGGATCCTGCCGCAGCAGGGAACGCAGCGCGCTCGAGAAGGTAAAACCAATTTTGTCGTTGACCTGAAACTGGTTGACACCCTGCAGCGCATATTCCACGGGATCTTCAACCGTGCAGATATTCACATCATCAGAATTGAGCTCCTGCAACGACGCGTAGAGCGTAGTGCTCTTTCCGCTGCCGGTCGGGCCGGTCACCAGCAGAATGCCGTTCGGCAAATCGACGAGTTTTCGCCATTGTTTAAGCGTTTCGTAACCAAAGCCCAGCTTCTCGAGGTTGACGCTTGCCTTGTCGTTGTCGATCACCCGGATGACGACCTTTTCGCCATATTTGCCCGGCATGGTATTAACGCGCAGATCGATCGGGCGCTTATCCATCATCACGTGGATGCCCCCATCCTGCGGCAGGCGGCGCTCGGAAATATCCATCGCAGCCATGATCTTGATACGGCTGGTCAATGCCGCATGCATCAGTTGCGGCGGCCGCAACTTTTCGTGCAGGCTGCCATCCACCCGGTAGCGAATGCGCAATGTCGATTCGCCCGGTTCGATGTGAATATCGCTCGCCCCCGCTTTCACGGCAGTGTAGATCGTGTAGTTTACAAGCTTCACCACTGGCGAATCACCGGCCACCTGCTCGAGATTGCTCAGGTCCTGCACCGGCTGCTCAATGAGCGCAAAATCCTCCGGCCTCACTTCTTCAATGATCTCGTCAATCACGAAGACGTTTTCGTCCGGTAAATAGGCCTGCAGGGTGGCGCGAATGTCGCGCGTGGTGGCGGCCACCACCTGCACCAGATAGCTGCTGACCCGCTCGATTTCTTCCAGCAAAAAGACGTTGGCCGGCTCGGGAACCGCAACCGTCAGCGT
>JBBSFP010000334.1:0-3653 GCA_038238625.1 Tepidisphaerales bacterium | reverse complement strand
GTTCGATGGCGTCCGTGGTGTGGCGCAACCCCGGTGTGTCAATCAGCATCACCGCCAGGCCGTCGATGTTGGCGACCTCGGCGACCCAGTCGCGCGTGGTGCCGGGCATGTCTGCCGTGATGGAACGCTCCTGGGCGAAGAGTCGATTGGCAAGGGTCGACTTGCCCGCATTAGCCGGTCCGACAATCGCCACGCGCGGTGGGCTCAGCAGATGTTCCAGCGTGCGATCATCTTTTATTTGCAGTATTTCCGCAGGGCTGATGGAACGATTTTGCAACCGAACGATCAGGGCTTTCCAGGCTTCCGGTTGTGGCAGGAGCATTCGCAATGCCAGCGTGGTTCGCGCTCTGGAAAGGTGTTCCAGCATTTCAACCTCGATGGGATCGTTCGTCTCCACCTGCGCGGCTTCTGCGATTCCGGCGGGTGCGAAGCCAGCGGCCATGGCCAGTTGCTCGAAGCGCTGTTGCACCCAGCTTCCACCATGCAGATTGATATCGGCCCATCGGTTCCCACCGCCCAGCACCACTACGGGGTCATCAAGGATCTGGCCCGCCTCGTCGATCAGTTCACCGTGAACACAGCGACCGACGGCAGCGGATTTTGAAAACCGCGATTGCAGAAATCCAGCGACGCCTGGGCCGGTCAGCCGAAATACGGCGATGGCAGCCGATCCGGGAGGGGTTAGTCGAATCACATGTCCGGAGGGCGCATCATTCGTCATGTTGAACGTAATGGTTGGTGAACGCCAGGGCGATGCCATAGAGCGTGAGATCGGGCGCGACGGCATGAACCAGTTCCCACCCTTCAAAAAGAACGGGCGCATCACCCCCTGTGGCAATGACATCGGGCCAGAACCCCAGGTCGGTCGCATAGCGTTCAACCAGTTCCCGGACTAGGCCGCGCGCGCCGTAGAAGACTCCCTGCAAAATCGCCTGCTCGGTATTCGTACCGAACGTGCCCGTAGGCTCGCGGAACGATACCCGGGGCAGATTGGCGGCGTGGGTATGCAACGCGCCCAACGCCGCGCCAACTCCCGGAGCGATTGCGCCGCCGACCATCTCCCCCTGATCGTTGCAGCAGTCAACGGTGATCGCTGTCCCGGCATCGACGACGACGCAGGCTTTTTGCAATTGCTCAAAAGCGGCAGCAATGTTGACGATTCTATCGACACCTGTTTTTTGGGGATGCTCGGTCAGCACCTTGATCGGCAAATCCAGTTCTGTTCCGACCCACTGAGTTTTCTGACCCGTAACGCGCAGCACCTGTTCGTCCACTATCGCTGCAATCTTGGGTTGTACGCTGGCCCCGGCGACCGCCGATTGCCCAAGATCGCTGATTCTTTGCCACGCTTCGGATAAATGCGCCGCGATAAGTTCTTTCTGATCGACGTTGAACCGGGCAGTGTGCTGCAACTCACCGGATACGAAAACCCCCATCGCCAGGCGGGTGTTGCCAATACTAATCACCAGCAGATTGATCTCCATGTCGGGATGATATTACCGGCGGCCAGAAAAGACGATCCGCTGAACCTCGTCGGCGGGCATTTGAAATCACCTGACGTGGTTGTGACTGGTTTTAAGTGCAAGTGACGCCCTCTGGATCTGGGCGATGATTTGTTGAACATGGTCGTCGGTGTGTTCGCAACTCAAGGTGATCCGCAGACGGCTGGTGCCTCGCGGCACGGCCGGAGGACGGATGGCGGGCACCAAAAGACCGGCGTCGGCAAAGACTGCGGCGGCGGTCAACGCGGTCTGTTCATCGCCAAAAATCAGCGGGATGATCGGGGCCCCACCATTAGGCACCGAAAACCCGGCATCGGTGGCGGCGGCGCGAACACGCCCAGCGAGCTGTCGAACCCGCTGGCGGCGCTGAGGTTCATCATTGAGAATTCGCAGCGCCATCTGCGCCGCGCCTGCGACTGCAGGGGGTAAGCTGGTGGAAAAGATGTACGCGCGCCCGGTGTTGACGATTGCGGTACAAAAAGCTGCGCTGGCGCAAATCCCGGCACCCACACAACCAAGGGCCTTGGAAAACGTCATCACCGTCACGTCCGCGAGCCCCGGCAGATTCATTTCAGTGGGCAGGCCATTTCCACCCACACCAAACACGCCGCTGGCATGGGCTTCGTCGAGTAAGAGCACGAAGGGTCGGCGGGCTTTTAAGTCAGCCAGGCCTGCCAGGTCGGCGGCGTCGCCATCCATGCTGAAGATAGATTCAGTCACCACCACCTGCATTTGGCCAGGCTGGGCCTGGTCCAGCAGGCGATCGAGCTTGAGCAGATCGTTGTGGGCAAAGACACGGTATTCGCACCCGCACCCACGAACGGCATCGATGAGCGATGCGTGTGCGAGGCGGTCTATCAGGAATCGAACTCCTCCGCCGTGCGCCGCGATCTCGGCAAGCGTTTGCACCGCCGCGTGATTTGCCTGATATCCGCTGGGCAGCAGAAGTGCTTCTTCTGTTCCTTTCCAGAGCGCTATGGCGCGCTCGGCCGCGGCGTGCAACGGGGTATGGCCGGTGACCAGTGCAGCCGCCCCGCTGCCGAGGCCATACTGCTGCATCGCCTCAGCCGCGGCTTGCAGCATGCGTGGATGGTGGGTGAGACCCAGATAATTATTTGAACCAAAGTTGATGCCCGCGCGCCCGTCGAATTCGACATGTACGGCATCGATCGGCCTCACCAGCCGGCGCTGACGAAACTGCGACGCCAGTCGTTTGGCGTTGAGCGTGGTCGACAGGAGGTCGTCAAGCCGGGTCGATGCCGCAGAGAGTCGCGTCATGGAAAAATCAGATCTGCCTGAGACGAATGGGCAAAACGTCAGTTGGCCGATGATTCTGAAGGCTGAGTTCCCGTGGGATGCGGGTGAGCCGCGCCACCCAGCCCGTTATGGGTTGCATCGCGGGAGGCATGTTCGATAATTTCCGCGGAGTCATCGCTGATCGAAACGCCTGGCAGATGCCCCAGCCTCTGCTTCATCAACCTTCCGACCTTAAATTTGACAGTCCGTTTTTCGGGCACATCCACCGGCTGCAGCGTCTTGGGATTTTGTGCTTTCCGCCGCCTGCGAATCTTGATTTCGAACACACCAAAATCGCGGAACTCCAGCCGATTGCCTCGACCCAACTCTCCGATCACCTCGTCTAAAAACTGTTGTACCACCTTCTTAACTTGGACCCGGGGGGTATCCGTCATGGTGGCAATACGGTCGATAAGCTCTTTTTTGGTGATAGTCACCATAACTTCCCTCGCTGGCACCCACTTCCTAAGAACTGAATCAGACCCGAGTTATCAAGTATGGACACGGGCACACCCCACGTCAAGTATAAATTCAGTGGACCGCTTGGCGTGCCGTTTCAGCCAAAAAAGCCCGGCACCAAGGTGCCAGGCTCTTCTTTTCCAATGACAGCGCACGCGGCCCTACCGGGTGGTGATGCTGAACGTCTGACTGTTGGCCCGACGGTCGTAGTGGCTGTCGCCGTTATCAAATCGCTCGTGGTCACGGATCTGGATATCGCTGAAAATCAGAACCTGTTCCTGATATCCCAAAACCGCCATCGGCTGACGCTCATCACGCATCAGATCGAGTGGGCGTTCATCCTGAAGGCTCGGCGGGTCGAATACCAGGGCAGCGCATTGCACATCGTTTTCATCG
>JBBSFP010000333.1:0-3673 GCA_038238625.1 Tepidisphaerales bacterium | reverse complement strand
TTCAATCGCCCTACTTGTTCACTATCGGTCATCGAGGAGTATTTAGCCTTGCCCGGTGGGCCGGGCAGCTTCACACCAGATTCCACGAGTCTGGTGCTACTCTGGAGAGCACATATTAACGGGGACCTATCGTTGCCGCATACGGGACTATCACCCTCTGTGGTGAGACTTTCCAGACTCTTCCGCTAACGATGGTTTTGTAACCCCTCAGTGCTTCCGCAACCCCGGGACGAATCCCGGTTTGGGCTCATCCGCTTTCGCTCGCCGCTACTTACGGAATCGATATCTCTTTCTTTTCCTCCAGGTACTTAGATGTTTCAGTTCCCTGGGTTCGCTCTACCCCGACTATACATTCATCAGGGAGTGACTGGGTGTAAACCCAGCCGCGTTTCCGCATTCAGAAATCCTCGGATCAACGCTTGTTTGCCAGCTTCCCGAGGCTTATCGCAGGCTACCACGTCTTTCGTCGCCTCTCGATGCCAAGACATCCACCATACACCCTTAGTAGCTTGACCACATTTATCGATCACCGTCACGAGATCATGGACCACAAACAGAGACGGCCGGGCAGGCCGGGACGGCACAAACGACCAATAACGGATCGATTATTATCGCCAAAAAGGTGCTCGACGATCCCCTCCACCCGACAGAAAGACCATAACTGGACTTATAAAGGCGGAGGGATCGCGAAGGTTTTTAATGCAAACCTTTGAACCTCAAAATCATTCACTTTTCAAAGAACAGACTTCGTTTAGCATCCCCCAATCGGTTCACCTTGCAAGGATCACCCAATGAGTTACAGCCGACAAAGCCCCGCCGAACGCGGGTGAGTGTGCTGAACAAAATCAGCAGACTGATCCGAATTCGAATCCAACTTGATTCCAAGTGGTTCGGGAAAAATTTGCTTTTTCTCGGGATATCGTCGCCAGAGGACCGGCGACCATTAGGAAGGTATGCCGGCTACAGCAAATAAACGAGAATCCGCACGGTGTTTACCAAATCGATTCGTCCTGTTCAAGGTCTTCAGAGGCAATCAGTTTCACTGAACTTCGTAAAGCCAGCACTTTCAAATGCCGCCTCAAGGCGACTGTTTTGACGAGTATATCTGGGTTCTTTTCCTCGTCAAGCGGTGTTCAGCCACTTTTTTCTATTTTACTTTGCACCAAATGAACACGCCCTGAACACTGGCTATAGTCGGCTCCTAGCATTGATCCATCTGAATCTCGCATGCGCTCGACGGACGGAGAATCATACAGGATTCCACATTGTATACAAGGGTGTTGAGCGCTGAAATGAAGCTTTTTCCCAAGAGCTGGTTTTCAATCCACCCCATGTAGCGAATTACCCATCGCTCGATCCACTACTGGCACATTCAGAACTGTCTCAAGAATCGCAGGTCATTTTCCACAAAAAAGCGGATATCGCTGACGGCGTACTTCCGCATGGCGATACGTTCGATTCCGAAGCCAAACGCCCAGCCGCTGAAGATATCCGGATCGATCTTACAAGCGGTCAATACATTGGGATGCACCATGCCGCAGCCACCGAGCTCAATCCATCGCTGTTTGTCTTCGAACCACACGTCCACTTCTGCGGAGGGTTCCGTGAATGGGAAAAAACTGGGTCGGAAGCGAAGGCGTGTCTGCTCGCCAAAGTAAGCATGCACAAATTGATGAATTGTGCTTTTGAGATCCACCATGTTGACGTTGCGGTCAACCACCAGGGCTTCAAGCTGGTGGAACATCGACAGGTGGGTTGCATCATGGGTATCGGGCCGATAAACACGCCCTGGGATGACCACACGGATGGGTGGCGGCGTGGTTTCCATGACGCGGATCTGCACGGTGCTGGTTTGCGTTCGCAGTAGACGTAAATTGCGCTCGGGATCGTGGAAGTTCAAAGCCTCTTTCATCGTCTGGCGGGCAGCCTGATCCCCGGTATCAGCGCTGAGATAAAAATTGTCGCGCGGATCGCGCGCGGGATGTTGTGGAGAAATGTTCAGCGCCACGAAGTTGTGAAACTCATCCTCCACCTCCGGCCCCTCGGCGACGGTGAATCCCATCCGGCCAAACAACTCCACCAACTCATCGCGCACCTTCATCAGAATGTGGCGATGGCCGATCTGCGGACGCCGACCGGGTTCGGTGATGTCGATCCCAGTAGGGGCGGCGCTGCCGGTCTTTGACAACTCTGACTTGCGCGCTTCAAATGAATCGGCGATGTTCTGCTTGATCGTGTTCAGCCGCTGCCCCAGCGCGGGTTTGTCCGCAGGTGGAACCTGGCCCAGCATCTTCATGGCCCCCTTCATCAAGCCATTGCTGCCGAGGTATTTGATTCGAAATTGTTCCAGTTCGACGGGATCATTCACCGCCTGCAGATCGCCTTTGGCTTCGTTCAGAAGCGCGTCGATTTGCTCGGTTACTTCTGGCATAGGCCAAAGTTATACATAGGTCTCCGCGCTGGGGGTAGTCCTTCTATGGCGCGGCTTTTCGAATTAGAATCGGCACCCCTATGACTTCTGTGATTATCTGCAGCGCGAATGAGGCGAAATTCAAGTCGGCGGTGGAAATGTACACGCGCATTTTGCCGCCGATGGTTTTTGAAATCATTGGGGTGCATGATCCTGTCTCGCTGACCGTTGGGTACAACACCGGCGTGAAAGCTGCGAAGGGTGACCGCCTGATTTTTTCGCACGATGATCTAAAGTTCATCGGCCCTGGAGTCGGCCAAAAAATTGCATCTTACCTCGACCGGTTTGACCTGATTGGTCTGGCGGGTACGCAGCGGCTTATCGACGCCCGCTGGTTGTCGGCTGGTGTTCCCCACATTTTTGGGCAGGTTGCCCATCGGTCGCCCGCTGGAAAGCCCGGCTATACCGTGGACGTTTACGGCGCACCTCGACGTTGCATCGCGGACATTGTCGCTTTGGATGGACTGTTCATGGCTTGCAATCGTGCAGTGGCTGAGAAGGTGCCACTCGATCAGGCAACCTTTGACGGGTTCCACGGATACGATGTGGATTTCAGTTTTTCCGCTCACCGTGCGGGATTCAAGTTGGCGGTCTGTTGCGACCTGGGGGCCGTGCATGCCTCCCCCGGATCCTTTAACGCGCAATGGCAAATTTACGCGGACCGCTTCAAGCAGAAACATGCCGGCCATTTGCATTCCGGGCCGGCCGCACTGTTTCAGTGGTGCAGTGTGTACGCGGCAAACGAAGCCGACATTATGGACATCATGCAGCCTGGGTATTGGGACGATTGATTTTCGACATTGCCATGGATCTTGCGACCCCCATCCGTCGCAGCACGGTGCCAGCTGGGCAAATCAGAACCCATCAATGTTGATCCCCATCGCCTCGGCGAGCACTTCCGCGATGTGGCGCACCTCGGTTTGCAATCCACGTCGGTGGCAAAGTCCCGAAATGTTCATAGTGCATCCTGCGTCATTGCAGATGGCAATATCGGCACCGGTGGCGGCAATGCAGTCGGCCTTGTCGTTCACCATCGCCCCGCTGATGGCCGGGTATTTAATGGCAAAGGTGCCGCCGAAACCGCAGCATTGGTCGGCTTTTTCCAGCGGATGGAATTCAACGTTACCGAGTTGCTTTAACAATCGAACCGATTGATCCTTGACGTTGATGCCGCGCAGGTGGCAGGTGTAATGATATGTAACG
>JBBSFP010000332.1:0-3676 GCA_038238625.1 Tepidisphaerales bacterium | reverse complement strand
TCTTCGTCAAGCTTGGGTTGATGAACGCCAGCGCCACCATCAACGCCAGCGCCGCGGCGGCAGCGGCCATGGAATACGCCACCGGTTTGAAAACCACGGCGCGATTGAGATCAATTTCGGCGGCCAGGCGGGTCGCTTCAGTGATGACCCGATCCTTCATCACCTCTGAACCGGGCATTTCCGCGCGACTGAAATCGATCGTACTGCGCAGACGGTCATCAAAGCTGGGGAACGCATGTTCCAGGCGGCCCGCAACATCGCTGATGCTGAGCTTCGAGCGCAATGGCTTCACCACATAGCGATACACGCACCAACCCACACCCACCAGCCCCGCGAGCATAATGGTAAAGCGCGGTACCGCCGGCAGACGCAGCAGGTAGTCGATGAATACGATCCCCAGGATCGCTCCCACCGTCGCAGCCAATACCAACCCAACGCCAAACATCACGCTAAGAACTTTAACGCGGCGGCGGATCCCATTGAGTGAATCCATTAAAACTGTCGGAGGCATGGTGTTCCTGTCCGGATGCATTCTAGTGGCAACGATCATCGCGCGAATCGCGAATCGTGCTTTAAAGCATCCCGTAAACCTTACGTAACACCCACTCGACCGTAATAAGTAGCACAAATATCGCCAATGCCAGCGGTGCATCCCACAGCGGCCCATTATTGGGTTCGGCAATCGACTTTGCGGCGCTGACCAGCAGGGGAGGCAATTTCTCACGCGCCTCCGGTAATTCCACCACCGCGCCCAGTGTTTCGGACGCCAATCGGCTCAACATTGCACGATCGGCCTGCGGTTCATTCAGTTCCAATTGAGGGACCATCACTTCGAAGGGGAGGTCAGGCAGATCGCTCCCGGACATATCCGCCATCGAATTCAAGCGGGCACGAAACTTGCCCATGTGGTCCGCCGTGAAAGTACCGACGAACAGATCCTTCTGCCCTGCCTGGCGAACCATCATTTCGTGACGCACGACCTGATCATCGCCGTTGATGATATCGACGCCCAACTGGTCGGGAAGTTCCGCAACCAGTTTAGAATCAAGCATGCGCAGTGAAAGTGAAGCGGTACGACCCAGTTCGTACGCTGGCTGCTGCGAGGCAAATACGACACGGCGCTGCCCGAGCTTTTTGCCGCGCGCCAGGTAGCGCATCTGCTGGGTCCAGAACGACGTGAAGATCGATTCGCCGGTGTAAAAACGCCATCGCCAGGTTTCTTCCATCGCCGAAAACATAGTGCGCCCGCCCCCGAACTGCCCCACAACCAGCAGCGGTGCGGGCTGGCCGTCCGGCCCCAGCTCCGTGGGATGCTGCGCATAAACCTGGCCCAGCCCCTGTTTCACCTGCACGCCCCGGCAATACCAGAACAGCGGCTGAAGATCATCCTTGAGATACTTTGAATTTTGTTCTTTATCGGTGAAAAAACGGAAGATATTTGACTCGGCTCCATCCAGGGTTAACGCTGGGCGATAGCCCTGCGCGATG
The DNA here is from genome assembly GCA_038238625.1 of Tepidisphaerales bacterium. Taxonomy (GTDB): domain Bacteria; phylum Planctomycetota; class Phycisphaerae; order Tepidisphaerales; family Tepidisphaeraceae; genus JBBSFP01. The sequence continues at coordinate 2,188 of JBBSFP010000332.1, read as the reverse complement.
TTGCCCACCGTCGTTTCAACCTTCGCCACCGAGACTGGCAGCAGGTTTTCAACAGTCGAATTTCTCCATGCCTGAGGCGAAAACTTCGGCCCGGCGATCATTTCAAACCCCCCGCGGTTTTTCGATACGAAATCACTGACCATCTGCAGCTGCGCATCGCTCAGCAGCTTGGGATCAAAGTCGCCGAAGACGATCACATCCGTCTCCATCAACTGTTCCATCGTTTCCGGGAAACGCTTATAGGGAAAATATTTAAACCCCTCCGGATGACTGGCTTCCTGGATGAACGTTGGATCTGCACTGGTCAGAATGCAGCTGATGTTCACCGTCTTGCTGCGAATCATGTCGGTTTTGATGTAGCGATATTCCCAGCGCGGGGGGCCCTCGACATAAAGCACGTTGATGTGCGCATCGAGCACCGCAACCTGCGTCGTGCGGATATTGTCTTCATCATCGACCTCACCCGACTGCCTTTCAGCTTCCACGGTGATGTCCATTGTGCCGATATTCTCGGCTTTGAAGGGCAGCTCTACTTCCTGCGGCTTATCGCTATCGAGGTGAATGGTTTTTTCGACCAGGCCATCTTCGGGGCCTTTAAGCAGCGCGCCGGTTTTGGCGTCTTTGAGCACCAGCCGCACGGCATGTCCCTTCTCATACCCGGTGGCCCGGATGACCGTCTTGAGATTCACGACGTCATCTTTGAAAACCGCATCCTGCACGTTAACGGTTTGAATTTGGATGTTCTGCGGCGGCTTATCTGAACCCACCGGTACGGCGATAATCTTCACGCCATAATTCTTCAGCACAGGCATGACGTCCGCCAACTGCTCGGCGGGAGTGTCGCGGCCATCGGTCATCACCACCACACCGGCCAACCGCTGCCCTTGCAGATCATCCAGTACCCCACGCAGGGCCCGAATCACCTGTGTGCTGGTGCCTGTAGGCGTAAGCTTTTTGAGCTCGTCGGAGGCAGTCGCATAAGCATCCACCGCCTTGTCAGATTCTTTGGAACTGGTTACTGAATCATCCGATCCATGCTCACTTTGCTCCCGCTCGCCCTGGCGGCGAGTAGCAATATCGGCCACCGCGTGCTTGTCGCCATCGAAGCGGTAGATGCGCAGGATGTGCTTGCGACCGAGGTCACGCAAAAATGCCTGGTGGTCGGCAGTCAGCAGGTCGATCACAGCTTCAAGGCGCGTCGGTGCGATGCCGTTGGCCCCACCACTGCTCGTCCCCGCATCATGCACGCGCATCGACGTGCTGGTGTCAATCAAAACCGCAACCACCGATGGCTCGGTGCGGCTGCTGACCAACGACAGCACTGGATTGTTTAGCAGCAACAACACAAACCCCAGCAGCAGCCCGCGAACCGTGCCCAGCGCAGCGCGAACTGGCAACGATCTTCCCTCCTGCCGATAGCAATGGATCACCACTGCCAGAATTCCCAGCACCAGGGCAAAGTTCCACGTTCCGGCACCCAGCGTTCGCTGCAACGGCCAATGCGGGTTGAAGACAAGGTGAAGATCCCCCTGCTTATCGAGGAAACCCTTGTCAAGACCCAGAAGAAATTCGATCAGGCGATGCATCATGTTGTCACGGGACCGGGTTTAGGCACGAAATTAAAAGGGCCGGGCAGTGTTGTTTATCTTCATGAAACGGGAATGTTCGAACCACGGTAGCGCACCAAAAGGTAGACGGCGACGATGAGCAGGCCGATCGGAATGCAGATTATCAGGAGCGAAACTTTCATACCGATCGTGCCCATAACCGCGTCCGCCAGCAACCAGAGCAGACCCGCGCCCAGCAGCATTCGGCCATTTTGACGAAATCGCTGGGCAGTGGTGAGTTGGCCCTGAATTCCCAGGGCATTTTCGGTGCTCTTCAGGCTGCCTGCGGGGATGGGTACCTGCGCGTGCGCGCCCAATCGCCGCTGGTGACCGAATCGCATCGCCATAAATGTCTCCACGCCCGCCAGCGCCATGACAGCCACCATGAAATACCAGCTCATCTCATTTTCCTGCCCGCGCCCGGCCAAGTTCGCTGGCACCGAATCCCCCTCCACATACAGGTCGATGTTTGCCATCACCTCTTTGATGGTTTTTTCCGGCACGGTGCGCACGTCAAGAGCACCGCCGGGGATGTTTACCGCGATCGGATACTCGGTATTGCCGCCCGTGTTGAGCTTGTA
>JBBSFP010000331.1:0-3676 GCA_038238625.1 Tepidisphaerales bacterium | reverse complement strand
GAAGGAGGCAAAACCGTAATAATCATCCATGGTCCAGCGATCAAACGGGTGGTTATGACACTGCGCACATTGCGTGCGTACGCCCATGAATACCTGGGCTGTGTTTTCGGCGAGCTTCAGTGTGTCGGTGGTGTTTTGATAATAGTTGGTCGGAGGATTGCGGAAGGTGCCGCCGCTGCACGAGATCAGCTCGCGCACCATTTTATCGAAGGGAACGTTATGAGAAATCTTATCTTCCAGCCAGTTGTAATAGAGCACCGCACTCTTGTAGCTGAGCCCCTGGTTGGCGTTGCCATCGGAACGAATCTCGAGGCGCTCGGCCCACTTCATGACCCATAGATCCACAAATTCGCGCCGCTTTAGAAGCTCATCAACCACCTTTTCTCGCTTGTTGAGATCACGAGATATCATGAAGGCATCGTGCGCCTGGCGAGTGGGCAGCATCCCGATCAAATCAATGTGCACCCGACGCAGAAATTCCTCATCCGTGCACAGCCCCGAGGGCGCAATTCGCAGCTTTCGCAGTTTCTGATCGACCAGTGCATCAATGTAATTTGTCTCTGCAATCTGCGGAAAATCGAATTTCAGCTCCGGTGGGATCACGATCAACGGCGTACCTACAGTGAACGTCGCAAAACGTGCCATGATAAACGCCTCGCCACGACTAGCGGCAGTAATCAGCCCCTCCGGCGTTACGGTTGCAGAAGTGTCGTTGCTGGTGGAGAAGACGGCCAGGTTCGTAACATCGCGGCTCTGCCCATCCGAATAGCGCGCTATGGCGATCACCTGCTGCGTCGCGCTGGTTTCCATCAACAGGTTGTCGGGGAGCAGCTCCAGCGCTACAGGCCTGGCAACGTCGGCGGCATCTTGTGGTACCCCCGCTTCGATCCAGCGGAGGACCGAGCCGTACAGATCGCTGCCCACCTCAAAACGCTTGCCACCGGTGTGCGTCACCGCACCGATGGCTTTTTGCAGGATCAGGCTTTGCGCTGGCTGCGCCTCGTTGATTCGCCGGGTCGCCAGTTCACGCGTCAGGCGATAGTAGTCACCATCGGCGTCGAAACCGAAGAGCGACAGGCGAAACCCATCTTTACCGCGCGCAGCCCCGTGGCATGAACCGGTATTGCAACCCGCCCGCAAAAAAACCGGCATCACATCGAGCTTGAAACTGACTGGGCGATCCTTATCAGCATCCGACACCACGATTGGAACGGCCACCGCGTGTCCATTGAACGTCGCCCGCAATTCCGTGTGCCCCTCCTGCAGCGGAAGAACCAGTCGTCCCTGCAATTTCGCTACGGAAGGGTCAGCAATTGAAACGCTTGCTTCCAATGTGACATCTCTGCTGATGCCATCGGCGCGAGTGAAGCAGACCGCAATCGTCTGCTTTTCGCGCGAGTTGTGAAGCGTGATGCAGCCCGGAACAATTCGGAGCGTTTGCGGAACCGTCGCAGACGCGGCGGCGGAGATTGTCGACTCCCTCCAACAGCTAAACCAGATCGCCAAACCCGTCAGCAGCGCCACCGTGCCGATGAAAAGTCCGCGCCAAAGCGCCGTTCGGGGCGTGGCGGGCTGCGATCGATTAGACATGGATTCCGCGGGTGGCGTCACCTTGTTTATTCCTTTTTGGAACTGCTATTCGCTTTGCGATCCACACGCAGCACACCGCCACGCGCTGTATCCTGCAGCACCGTTTCAATGCCTTGGGTGACTGTCACCCGGCAGAAAAGGCCGGTCTGCTGGCCCGGCGGGGTCTTGTCGGTTGTGACAACTTCGAAAGTGACACTTTTGTCAGTGGCGGAAATTTCCCTGGGCTCCGCCGTGCCGCCGTTGATGCCCAGCAATTCCACCTTGGCAGTCCCCTCGAATCGTGGCTTTTCAATGTCGCATACCAATTTAGCGGTGGCACCCTGCTGCACGCTTCCCTGGCGGATCTTCATGGCGACCAAGGGTGGCGCGATTTCCAGTGTAATCGGTTCGGAGGAAACCCACACCTGTCCCTCCACATTGGTCGAACCCAGCATCACAAGCTCCGCTTTCTTAACCGGGGCGTTCGCATCGGCAGTGAGGGGATAAAGGATTTCATCCTTATCGCCCGGAATATCGATTGTTTGAGCCCCGCTTAAGCCGCCCGGGCGATTCAGTAGTCGGCAAGTGATGACACCCTTGAATCCTTCCTTGCGCTGGGCGCGGACCACCACGTTCAACGTGCTCCCCTGTGCCATGGGTGCCTTGGGCTGCATCAGTTCCAGCTTGAAGGGCGCTTCATCCACCACGGCAACGGCGATCTTGTCTACGCTGAGCGAATGGTAAGTGATCTGGTTCTGAGAAGTCAGAATCACTGCTTGATCAAACCCGATCTCGACATTCTTTTTCTGCGGATCGGCAGGATGACCAGACAATTCGCACAGCACTCCACCCACAGGTGCATCGGCAGCCGCTTCAAAAATCACGGGTATCTCATTCTCCCCTTTTGCGAACTGGGCAGGCCGCATGGTAACCCCGGCCGGCAGGTCCCTGGCATCGAGAATCAGGTTGCCGTCAAAACCCTGGCGGGTTGCGCGGATCAGGGTGGCGAAGCGGTTCCCTCGCGGCACACAGACCGCCTGTCGCTCCTGCGACGCACCGGCGTTATTTTGCTGTCCAACTGGCGGAATCGATAACGACACCTCCGCCATCGCGGGCGTAAGCTCCACGCGATAAACGTAGTCTGGCCCGCCCTCGTGAAGTTGATCTGTCACCGATAATAGATACTCACCATCGACCGGGGGCTCAAATCGCAGATAACTGTCCGGCCCATTGCTGTCATCGTTGCTCGCCAGCGATTTGCCCTTTGAATCGTATATTGTTAACACCGAATCCAACGGCGAGCGCACCCTGCGGGCAAAGACGTTGATTTCCACCGGGACCGCCTTTTTGGCCTTGAAACGGTAAAAATCAGTGTCCCCCGCCCGTGCGAGAGTGCCATTGAAGGCCAGCGGCACTTCGGTTGGGGCCGCAGTCGCGGTGGCGATGTTTTGATTGGGCCGAATTTGCATGACGTTGGGGAACGGGCACAATCGAAAGTAATTGGGCGACGGCGCGGTTTGATTTTCCTGCTCAGCATAGAACGCAATCTGCGTCCCCATATCGCCACTGGGCGAAGCGCCCTTGGGCCGCTTAGCCCCTTTGCCACCCTTGCTGTTGGTGCCACCGGGCTGTCCGGTCGCGTTGCTGGGCATGGTTGCGGGCAGTTGCAACGATTCTTTGATCACACCTGATACGTCACCTACAAATTCCGCCGCAACTGTCGTACCCACTTCGCCCCCACATGGGAAAAGCACATGGGGTCGCGGAAAGGTACCCACATGCAGGCGATAGCGCGCATCATTGCTCGCAAAAGCGCTGTCGCGCAGCTGAATTACATAGGTGCCATCCGCGGGGATCAGGATAGAAAAAAACGAATCCTGGCGGAGCAGCGCGGTGTCATCAACCGTCACGATTTCCGAACGCTTCGAATCGAGCAGCGCCAGGTACGGATCAAACATCACGCCGCCGAGGCGAATCCCCTCGACCTCAGCACTCAGTCGCTGCCCCTTTTTCGCGGTCACGGCAAAGTAATGAATCTCTTCTGCCTTGAGTTGCCCTTCCACGGTGACGTTGAGATCGATCTTTTGCGCTTTCTCAAATTGGGTTG
>JBBSFP010000330.1:0-3686 GCA_038238625.1 Tepidisphaerales bacterium | reverse complement strand
GGATCGGAATGAAACGAATCCCCGCGAACCTGCTCCCAATTTTGATCGTGCTTCTGGCGGTCATGGTGCGGCTCATCGCCATCGATCAGCCCTATATAGACGGCTGGGACTGGCGCAATTCCGATGTGGCGATGATTGCGCGCAATTTTTATCGCCACGGGTTCGACCTCTTCCATCCGCAAATCGACTGGGCCGGCGCGCACCCGGGATACGTGGGCACTGAATTTCCCCTGGTGCCTTATTTGGCTGCGCTGCTGTACCCAGTGCTGGGCATCCATGAGTGGATCGGCCGGGCAGTCGCAGTGGCTTTTTTTCTGCTTTCGACGCCATTTTTCTATCGATTCACCAAAACGCTCTTCGGCCGCGGCGCGGCATTGTGGGCGCTGGTGCTCTACGGAATTGCGCCGCTGTCCATTGAAACCAGCCGTGCCTTCATGCCCGATATGCCTTCGCTGGCGCTGAGCATCATTGGGCTTGACTGTCTCCTGCAGTGGACTCGCTGCAACCGGCTGTCCACGCTGCTATGGGCGGGAGGGGCCACTTCGCTGGCGCTGCTGGTCAAGGTGCCGGCCGTGACCATTGGGATTCCCATGCTCTACATCGTGTGGCACCGATTTGGTGTCGGCTTGCTGTGGAAATGGCAGTTGGTTGTATTTGCTGTCATCGCGCTGCTGCCTGCTGCCGCCTGGTATCTGCATGCGTATCACATCAGCCAGAATAATTACCCCTATCACATTTTCGGAAGTGGGGGATTGGGAATCAAAACTCCCTCCTATTACGCCAACATTGTCCGCAGAATTCTACAGGAAGGTGTGACCTGGCCGGTGGCAACGGCGGGGCTGTCAGGCCTGTGCCTCGTGGTAATTCCGTCAAAGTCGCCGGTCACAAAGATCGAAGGGCATAGCCCTTCGCGGTCGGCGGAGCGATACGTGGTACACATCTGGTTGCTTTCGCTGGGGCTTTTCCTGTTTTTAGCAGCTGAGGGCAACCATCATCCCTGGTATCAACTACCGTTCGTGCCCCCGTTGGTTGCTTTAGCTGGGGTGGCGTTGGATACGTCATTGCGAACGATGAAATTGCGGGGGGTCGCGATGGCTGCCGGTTCGGTTTTCGTGGCGGTGGTGGCTTTGTTTTGTGTTAAAGAGGTTCGCATTGCTTATGAGCCGTTCGATTTCTCCCAGCGCGAAGGCGGGCTGGCCGTAGCGGCACATACCCCGGGCGATGCGCAGATTTTGATGACCGATGAGGGCAATCCCACCGCGCTTTATTATGCGGATCGCCATGGGTGGCATTTCATGCCAGGCCTGACCCGCGAGCATCACATGTGGACGACCCCCGAGGATTCCGCCGAAGCGATCGCTGGGGTTGAAGAGTGTCGCAAGGCCGGTGCAACGTATTTTGCGGTGACGCGGGATTTTGAATGGTATTTGTCGAAGGAACCTTATGTGGAATTCGGAGCGTATTTGAAAGCGACGTATTCACAGATTCCGACCGGAGCCGGGGTGACGCTGTTTGACTTGCGCGCGCCTTTGCCACAGCGCTGAAAATACCTACCCGCTTGCCGAATCGATCGCGGCAGGGTTCAATTCGATTCATGCTGATCGGTATTTTGAGCGATACCCATGGCCACCATGCCGCCATGCTGGCTGGCGTTGCGGCGCTGCAACAACGCGGCGCGGAATACCTGCTGCATTGCGGTGACGTGGGTCCGGCTCGAATGCTCGACGGCCTGATGGTTATTTCCAGCGCCTTTGTGTTCGGTAATACAGACGATGACATTGATGATTTGCGCCGTTACGCATCAGAAATCGGCGTGAGTTGCCTGGAGCGGTTCGGCAGCATTTCGCTGGATGGAAAGCAGATCGCCCTCATGCATGGGGATGATTCGCAAATGAAACGCGGCGTTCTCGAAAGCCAGGAATTCGACTATTTTTTCCAGGGTCACACCCATATTCGTCACGATTCCCGGCAGGGGCGCACGCGCATCATCAACCCTGGTGCTTTGTACCGCGCGGTGGTGAAAACGGTGGCCCTGCTCGATACCGCCAATGATGCGCTGCAGTTTATTGAGGTAACAGTGCCGCCAACGCCGGATGGGGACTAACGGTTTCCACCGGCCCGGGCGCATTACCGCGGGCCGCCTGCAGGTGCTCGTCCCAAAAAGCGGCAAAGGCTTCGCGTTGCGAAAAACGGTAGGCCCGCATCGGGGCGGCGGCGGCCATGGCAAGGCGGCGATTCTCATCGCTCAAAAGCGCGTCCATTCCATTGGCCCAGTCGCCAGCCACTAAGGCGTTTAATATCAACCCGCTGATCCCGTTCAACACTGTCTCGCGTGGGCCGCCCTCGTCGCTCACCAACGCAGGCAACCCTGATGCCTGTGCTTCGATCACCGCCTGCCCCAGTGTGTCAGTACGCGATGGAAACGCGAACAAATCAGCGCTGGCGTACAGCGGCGATAGTTGCTGATCATTGACGAACCCCAAAAAATAGACCGGCATATTCGCCAGCGACTGTTTCATTTCCGCCCGATACGGCCCATCGCCGGCCACTACCAGCGCCACATCATTTCGCCGCCGGCAGAGGAGTTTGAATGCCTCGGTTAGAAGCGGCAGGTTTTTCTCGGAGCTGATTCGCCCGCTGTAGAGAATCCGCCTGGACTGGCCCACCCCCAAAGAAGCATAATAATCGGTATCGCGCCATTGCGGATTGAACTTGGTTGTGTTCACCCCCGACTGCACAGTGCGCAGCCGCTCATCGCCGACTCCCAGGGCGCGCACGACGGGCAGATACTCGCGGCTGCGCGCAAAGACGCGTGCCATCTGCCCATAAAACCATTTCATCGCCAGCGTGGTCGCTAACACCGCACTCTGATCGCCGGTGTAGAGCTGCACATATGCTGGAAAGTCGGTGTGATAAGTCCCCAGCATCGGGATGTCGAGCATCTTGGCAATGATCCAACCGCATATGCCCATCGGGCCGGGCGTGCTGAGATGAATCGCATGGAATTGCTGGCGCTGGGTCCATTCCAGCACTTGCAAAAACGGTGGGATATTCAGGCGCAACTGATCCTGATAGGGCATCGGGCGCGACAGCAGGGGCGTAAAATTTTTGCGGGCCGGGGACTCAATCATCGGCTGCGCGTGACACGTATGGACGGTAAGATTCCACCGCATTTCGATTGCATGGCCGGACAGGTCGCGCAGAAATCGGCTCACGCCGTTGATCTCGTCGTAGGTATCGGTGAAAAGACCGACACGCACGGAATTGCCGGTGAGGTTAACGGGATGGATAAAAGAATCCACGGGCACGGTCGCGCTCCTGCCGGGGGCAGTTGCAGCATATCGGGGACGGGGGGGATTGTCAGGGAGAGCAGGGGAGCGCACAGAGTGGATGCGAGCCATATCTCTAAAGATCGGCGGCTCAGACAGGTAGCGCAATGTGGATTGGCTTGGGACGATTTCCGCCTCGAAGCTTTTCGCAGTGAGCGGGCGGTCCGGGACCGGAAGGTTAATGGTATTAGAGTGCTTCGAGTCGCTGCTGCTTATCCAGTTCCAGGAGCGCTTCTGCCAGGGGCTCCAGCTGGCCCTGCATGACTTGGTCGAGGTTGAAGTTTTTTCGCCCCCCCCTTCGCCGCCCAGGCGGTGGTCGGTGCAGCGATTTTGGGGGAAGTTGTAGGTGCGAATGCG
>JBBSFP010000329.1:0-3698 GCA_038238625.1 Tepidisphaerales bacterium | reverse complement strand
GAAGTATCGCCAGGCTAAAGCCATTAAAGGCGAGGGTATCTTCGACCAGTTTTTCGAATACGAATTGCAGCAACTCAACGGGGTGGTCAACAGCGTCCTCTCTTCACGCTGGACCGGTGGCATGCGTGACGGCAATACCGAGGGCGTCTTCGGTTCGCTGGTCAATTTCTTCACCGTCGGGCCGCTCTGGCTGATCCATTTCCACACACTTTATTTCGTGCTGTTCTGGATCTGGTTCATGATTGTTTGGGCCGTCTTTGGTGGAGCGATTTCGCGCATCGCCGCAGTGCATGTGGCACGCGATGAAAAGATCTCCATACGCCAGGCCCTGCGTTTCTCGATCCACAAATTCCTCAGCTTCATCTTCGCGCCGATCATTCCGTTACTCATCGTGCTGGTCATTGGGGCAGTGGTGGTCGTGGGTGGATTGGTCGGGAACATCCCCACCATCGGTACGCCCATCGTCGGTATTTTCTTCTTCTTGGCGCTGGCGGCGGGTTTTGTGATGACGCTGGTTCTTCTGGGCACGGCCGGTGGTTTCAACCTCATGTATCCGACGATTGCAGCCGAGGGGTCCGACAGCTTCGATGCCATCAGCCGCAGCTTCAGCTATGTATACGCCCGTCCGTGGCGCATGCTTTTTTACACCATCGTGGCGCTTGTCTATGGCGTCATCACCTACGAATTTGTCCACCTGTTCGTCCAGCTAATGCTGTCGCTGACGCACTATTTTGTGGGCGGTGGCTTCTTTGTACGGACCGACAACTCCATGCACTTGTGGGATGTAGTTTGGCCGCTCAATTGGTCACGCCTGTCGTACATGCCTAACACGGCGCCGCTCAATATGGTCGAAGCATTTGGGGCCTGGTGTGTCGCATTCTGGACGTACCTGGTGATCGGCCTGGTGGGTGCCTATGCGATCAGCGTCTACTTCTCAGCCAACACCATTATTTACTACCTGATGCGCCGTGAGGTGGACGCCACCGAGATGGACGATGTTTATCTCGAGCAGGCCGATGAAGATTTTGGCACAACACCGGAGGCTCCCTCATCCGCTACTGCTGATGCCTCTTCAACGGCTGGCACGAGCAGCAACGTTTCCATAAGCCCGATGGCAACCAGCGCTCCGGTGGCTTCGGCTGATGGGAGCATCGCTCCCCCGGGTAGCGTCGGCGGCTTCACGGGTCAATCAACACCGCCCCCGCCATCAACGACCCTGTAACGCCGCCTGCCGGTTGCGACATCGTGAGTATTGATCACACCTGGTATCGCTGCCCGCCTGGCGTGCGTCAGCGCAAAGCCGCCGGCGGGGTGGTGGCGCGTATCGAGCACGCCACGCAGCGGATCGTCGTGGCGCTGGTGAACGAGCAGCACGCAACCGATTTTGTGCTGCCAAAGGGGGGCGTAGAACGCGGCGAAACCTTGGAGCAAGCCGCCCGCCGTGAAATCGCCGAGGAAGCGGGCATCACTGATTTGACGCTTGTGATCTCCCTGGGTCTCACCGAACGCTTAAACTTCCCCAAGACCCGCTGGGTCATGACCCACTATTTCCTTTTTCGCACCGATCAGGCTCAGGGCAAACCCACGGATCGTCATCACCATTACCAGCTAAATTGGTTCGATCTGGACCATCTTCCCCCCATGTTCTGGCCCGACCAGCGTGAGCTGATCGAACACAACGCCCAGCAGATCCGCGACGCCCTGGTTGATAAACCACCTGCCTAATTGACTTCCTGAGTTTAGCAAGTACTTCTAGCCCCGTGCGTCTCAGCCCCTTGTTTTCCGCTTCCCGCGTTGGCATCATCCACGCCCCATGGCCACCATCAATCACCATTACTTGAAGCTGCGCGCGGGGTATTTATTTCCGGAAATCTCACGCCGGGTTGCAGCCTTTGCAGAGAAAAATCCAACCGCACCGATCATCCGCATGGGCATTGGGGATGTCACCGAGCCGCTGCCCCCGGCGATCATTTCCGCCATGCACGCTGCCGTTGACGAACTGGCCCACCGCCAAACCTTTCGCGGATACGGTCCCGAGCAGGGCTACGATTTTCTGCGCCAAGCCATCGCTAAGAATGATTACAATGCCCGCCACTGCGAAATTGATGCAGATGAAATCTTCGTCTCCGATGGCGGAAAGTGCGATACCGGAAACATTCTCGACATCTTCGGCCATAATAACACTGTCGCGGTCACCGACCCTGTCTATCCAGTGTATGTGGATACCAACGTCATGGCCGGCCACACCGGCCCGCCCACGGCCAGTGGCGAATATCAAAACCTGATCTACCTTCGCACCACGGCCGCCACGGACTTTGTCCCCGACTTGCCGACGACCCGCGCCGACTTGATTTACCTCTGCAGCCCGAACAACCCCACCGGCACCGCCATGACGCGCCCCCAGCTTCATAAGTGGGTCGATTACGCCCGCGCCAATCAATCCGTCATCTTCTTCGATTCAGCCTACGAGGCTTTCATCGCCGATGAGTCGCTTCCCCATTCAATTTACGAAATCCCCGGCGCACGCGAAGTGGCCATCGAGTTCCGTTCATTTTCCAAGCTGGCGGGCTTCACCGGCGTCCGCTGCGCGTACACGGTGGTGCCCAAATCCTTAATGGGCCGGTCTTCAGATGGGACCACGATCCCCCTGCATCAGCTTTGGACTCGCCGCCATACAACCAAATTCAATGGCGTTTCCTACATCACCCAGCGCGGGGCCGAGGCAGTCTACAGCGAATCCGGCCGCCCCCAGGTCGAAAAAATCATCGCCTTCTACATGGCCAATGCCGCCGTCATCCGGCAACGGCTCTCGCAACTCGGCTACCAGATTTTCGGAGGCATCAACGCCCCTTACGTCTGGATTGCAGCCCCACGCAATCAAAACAGTTGGGATTTCTTCAACTACTTGCTCACCCAAGCCCATGTGGTCGGCACGCCCGGCTCCGGCTTCGGCGCCGCAGGCGAAGGTTACCTGCGCCTCAGCGCCTTCAACTCCGCACAAAACGTGGCCGAGGCTCTCGATCGCATCGCCAAGCTCGCTTGAGCACAACGATTTAGTGCTTCGTTTTAGCGCTTCGCGTGCCGAGTCGTCACCATCCGGTCGGGCTCGATCCTCTGCAAACCCCAATGTGAACCGTAGCAGACGCAATCTGTGTTGCGTATACTAAAAGTCGGTCTCGGTTTACCCCCCATTGGTACCGCAAGATCAAAAGCGCATCGCACTCGTAGCTCAATTGGATAGAGCATCGGTCTTCGGAACCGAGGGTTACAGGTTCAACTCCTGTCGAGTGCATTGAGGAATGACAACGATTTACGAACGACGCCCAGAAATAGAAAGACCGATCTGTGGGGGCTTGTCGGGCGACCGAAGTGAACTACGGGTTAATCAGTGATGCCCCATTTTCTTGTTCCGAAACGGGAGGCGAATATGTCTGCGGATTTCGAGTCGCTTGAAGTACGCTTGCTATTTAGTTCCGAAATTAGCGTTCAAGCACTGGGCCCAAAACTCTCTGTAGCACGCGTTAACATGGCGGCAACTTCCTTGGGGGATAAAGTCTTCTTTGCCGGCGGGGATATACCCTTTGTGCCATTTGTCGGTGGACCGTTTCGGAATGTGGGACAAATCAAAGGGGACGGACAAATCAAAGGGGACGCGAATCTTTGATTTCGCGAACTCTGGGCCTGCCGCGGGGGCGCAG
>JBBSFP010000328.1:0-3705 GCA_038238625.1 Tepidisphaerales bacterium | reverse complement strand
CTGCCCGGGGTTGACACCGTGCTGGCCCAAAGCCGGACCAATGGGTGGCGCTGGAGTAGCCGTGCCACCAGGGGCCTGCAATTTAAATTGAACGGTAATTTCTTTCTTGGCCATGTCTGTTTCGGACCTGGCAAACCTGCCAGCCGTCTTTCTCGTTAATCAGGTACTTCACCACAGCGGTGGTTTAGTTCATCAAAGCGGGACTTACCGTCGTCGATGATCGTCACGTCCACATGCCTGCGCCGCTGGGGCGTGGGAGTCGGAGTGAGCATCGCCTGCATCACCTCCGCAATATCCACCTTAGAAGCGACCGCACCATCCGGTAATTCGAAATCACCGTCACTCCCCGCAGAACTCCGCACACTGCACCGCGAGTTGCCGCCGCTGACCCATCGCACCAATCGATACACGGGCACAGTGAGTACTAAAAGGGCGAGGATACTAACACCCAACGCCAGAATTGACAAGCCCGCTAATGCAACTCCCGGAAGCGCGGCAATCAAAAGCAACCAACGGCCCCAAATCGGTAGCGAACCCAGTCCGCCGCGAACCGATTGATATTTACTAAATACCTGGAAGAGCGATCCAATCACAGTTTCTCAATTTGCCAGTATTCCAGTTCGAGGGGCGTAGGACGTCCGAAGATGGTGGCAATGATGCGGACCATTCCCTTTTCGGCGATCACTTCATCCACATCGCCCTCGAAGTTGATGAATGGTCCTTCGGTCACCTTGACGCGATCGCCCTTCTTAAACTGGGCGTCGAGCTTAGGCTCGGCCTTGGATGCGGCGACCTGGTCGAGCATCTTGCCCTGATCCTTGGGGCTCATGGCAGTTGGCTTGCCGTTTGACCCGATGAAATCACCCACGCCTTCGGTTTCCTTGATGGTAAACCAGACATTGTCGGGGATGCGACCATCTTTATCGAGGTTCAATTCGATGAAAACGTAACCCGGGTAGAGCTTGTTTTCGCGATCGCGCCGAATGCCGCCTTTGTGGGTGCGGACATGTTCAGTGGGCACAAGAATTTGACCCACAAAATCCTCCAGGCCATCGATCTTGATTTTGCGCGCCAACTTCTCGCGCACCTGGTCTTCCTTATTGCTCGCCACTCGCAGGACGAAAAATTGCATAGATCTCTTCTGTTCTTACAAAGGAGCCAGGCCCCGGCAGGTCTGCCTCAAGGTGATATTTTCCGAGACGCTCATTTCGGCGTGATTCATTTACCAAAAGGGCCGCTACGCAGTACGCCCAGCAGGTAGAAGATTTCTTCGAAGATGATGTCGACGGAAAAAAGGAAAACAGCCGTCAGGATCATGAAACCAATCACGACCTTGGTGGACCCGATTAATTCATCGCGCGTACTCCAGTTGACCTTCTTCATTTCGCTGTCGGTGGCGATGAGGAAATCAACATGCTTCGGACGGTTCATCAGCCGAAATGCCCAGATGGCAAACGCCAACACGAATGCGGCCATGAAGCCGTAGGCGACGCGCGCATCGCCGGTGGTGGATTTACCAAATCCACCCATCGAGCAGAAAATATCGACCGCAACACCAACACCCAGGGCCACCCCCACCGATACCAGCGCGGGCAGGAAGGTCACGGTGGCCAGCAAAACGGTCACGAACCCGATGACCCCAACCATAAACGCGTTATTGACGAAACCCGGGGTCACGACCGTTTTACCATCAGATCCTAACACATCAGGCGTCCAGTTCAGCCAGGTGACAAAGGTCTTGTCGCTTAGGAAATGAATCGTCAGCAGGCACAGCAGCAGCGCGGCAAGCATGGTGCCCATCCGCGTCCAATACCCTTGGCCACTTTTGTAGATCGTGAAGAACGGCGACTCAGTCCTGGTGGTGCGTTCCTGCTGGATTTTTTTGTAATCGACCGTGGGCGGAATGATGCTGCGCCGCTCGCCCTTGCGAACGCTCTTATCGCCACCGGCTATTGCGCCGGCTTCGAGAGCATCGGAAGCGATGGTATCCGGAATATCCGATTCCGCTGATGAACCTGATGTCACGGCATCGGCGTCATTAGAAGCGCCCCCTGCGGGCCGCTTGATCGGCTCGTTGAAAGCCGCCTGCTTATCGGTCACCGCCCTTTTTCTACCATCGAATGGCGATCCGGAAGCCATAGAATTCCTAAATACAAAAATCGCCGCTCAACAAATCGTCACCGGTATCATGCGACCGATGAATACAATACCTAACCATTTGCATTGACCCGCGAAAAGGCAAAGACCGCTGGAACAAGTGCGGGCTACACGCCAGGAGGGAATCGAACCCGCAACCTGCCGCTTTGGAGACGGCCGCTCTGCCAATTGAGCTACTGGCGTATTGGAAATCACTTACGCTTGAGCTTGTGCACGGTGCGGCGACGAAGCCGCGGAGAATACTTCTTGATCTCCAGCTTCGGCGCTCCACCAAGCACTTTGATTTCCGTGCGATAGTTTAAATCGCCGGTCTCCGTGCATTGCAACCAAGCCATTTCTCGATTTTCTTTGGCCATACATCACCTTACGGCTAACCACGGATTGAACAAAAAATCATGCGATTGCGATGAACGCAGGGTCAAGGCGAAAACTCAACCGCCTTGATCCTGCTTTTACCCATTGCATTCATTCGCATTCAATCGCGGCTCCGCTCTCGGTTTTATTTATCAGGCAGAATCTTCACAACCACGCCAGAACCGACCGTCTTGCCACCTTCGCGGACGGCAAAGCGCAGCTTTTCTTCCATGGCGATGGGAGCCTTCAGCTCCACTTCGATCGTCACGTTATCGCCAGGCATCACCATTTCAGCACCACCCAGCAGCTTGGCCACACCCGTTACATCGGTGGTGCGGAAGTAAAACTGCGGCTGGTACCCGGTGAAGAACGGCGTATGACGGCCGCCTTCTTCTTTAGTCAGGATGTACACTTCGGCGGTGAACTTAGTGTGCGGCAAGATGCTCTTGGGAGCCGCCAGCACCTGCCCGCGCTCGATCTGTTCTTTTTCAACACCGCGAAGCAGGATACCCACGTTGTCGCCGGCGATGCCTTCGTCGAGCGTTTTCTGGAACTGTTCGACACCGGTGGCGACGGTATTTTTAGTATCACCGAAACCCACGATTTCCACGGTGTCACCGATGCGGACCTTGCCGCGCTCGATACGACCGGTGGCCACCGTGCCACGCCCTTTGATGCTGAACACGTCTTCAACCGGCATCAGGAACGGCTTGTCGATTTCGCGCTGCGGAATCGGCACATAGTCATCCAGTGCCTTGATGAGCGCATCCACAGAGGCGCACTCTTTGTCGTCGCCAGGGTTCTGCATCGCCGGCAGGGATGAGCCGCGGATGATCGGGGTGTCATCGCCGGGGAACCCGTACTTTGTCAGAAGTTCGCGAACTTCCATTTCCACCAGGTCAAGCAACTCGGCGTCGTCGACCAAGTCAATCTTGTTCAGGAAGACAACGATCTTGGGCACACCCACCTGGCGGGCCAGCAGAATGTGCTCACGCGTCTGGGGCATCGGGCCATCGGCGGCGGATACCACCAGAATTGCGCCGTCCATCTGGGCAGCGCCGGTGATCATGTTCTTAATGTAATCGGCGTGACCCGGACAGTCGACGTGGGCGTAGTGGCGAGATTCACTCTCGTATTCCACATGCGCGGCGGCAATCGTCACCGTCTTGGTGGCGTCACGCTCGGTGCCGCCCT
>JBBSFP010000327.1:0-3715 GCA_038238625.1 Tepidisphaerales bacterium | reverse complement strand
GATCCAGACTCGCATCGTGGATCGACTGCTCGGCACTCTGCCCGGCGGCAACGCGCTGGATCGCAAAGTCCACGATCATGATCCCGTTCTTTTTCACGATCCCCATCAGCATGAACATGCCGACGAACGCATAGAGCGAAGCCTCCGCACCAAAAATCATGAGGGTTGCCAGCCCGCCCACCAGCGCCACCGGCAGCGACGAGAGCACCGTGATCGGGTGCAGATAACTTTCATACAAAATCCCCAGGATCACATCCATGACAAACACTGCCAGCACCATCAGCAGGGTTAGATCATGCACGGTGTTTTTGAAGGTGAGCGCTTCACCTTCCAGCGAACTGCGCAGTGACAACGGCACGAGATCAGCGGCGGTTTTTTCGATATACGCCGTCGCTTCACCTATTGGTACACCGGGGTTGAGATTGAAGAAAAACGTCACGCTGGTGAACTGGTTAATGTGGTTCACGCCCTGCACGCCCAGCACTGGCTTCCAGGTCGCCACCGCGCTAAGCGGAATCACGTGGGCCCCGTCTTCACTTCGCACGTAGAGGTTATCGAGGTTTTCCGCCACCCGGCGATTGGCGTCGTTGGCCTCCACGATCACCTGGTACTGGTCGTTGGTGCGCTTGATCAGGTACACGTAATTCTGTGCGTAGGTGTTGCGCAGCAGGCTTTCGATCTTCGATGCCGTGACGTTGTAAAGCGACGCCTGGTCGCGCAGCAGATCGATCTGCAAGTTGGGCGTTTTATTGAAGTAATTCGAGGAAACGCTTTGGAAACCCTTGTATTGCCGGAACTGTGCCATCATTTTTTCGGAGGTGGTATACACCTCTTCGGGATTCACTCCGGAGATCGAATAGGAGAACTGTCCCTGGAAATTAGCGGTCGCCCCGGTGCTGATCTGCAGCGCCGGGTTGGGCTGCAGCGCGGGGTAAAGGCCGGGGGTGGTCATGAAGATGCCACCGATGAGTTGTTGCGTGATGACCTGGATGGACGGGTGCTGCACCGTTTGCGGATGCGCGGGGTCGGCCATGTTGAAGACCTTCTCGGGCGAGCGCTTCGCGGGCTCTGTCAAGAATGCCAGCAGCAGGCCCATGTTGGTCGGCAAAAACGCGGAGTTCCCGGTCATGGTGAAGGTCATTTCCACGTTTGGGTCGCGGTGCATCACCTCTTCGCACGCCAACTGGAATTTGCGCATTTCCTCCGGGGATGAGCCTTCGCGCGCGATCATGACGCCGCGAATGAAGCTGCTGTCGCCGACTGGCAAAAACGCCTTGGGTACCAGCATGAACAGGTAGACGGTGCCTCCCAGGCAGATGAGCCACACGATGGGCGAGATCCACTTGTGATGCAAAAACCAGGTCAATGAGCGGCCGTAGAACGCCAGCACGCGCTGCTCGACCGCACCGATGGTGCGCTCGATGAACGTCTTTTTCACACCTTCACCGCGCGGGCGCAGCAGCCGGGCGCACATGAGCGGCGTCAGCGTCAGCGACACCAGCCCGGAGGCGAAAATCGACACCACGATCGTGATCGCAAATTCGCGGAAAATACGGCCCACCAGCCCGGGCATAAAGACCAGTGGAATAAACACCGCGGCCAGCGAGATCGTCATCGCCAGGATCGTGAAGCTGATTTCTTTGGCTGAATTGAGCGAAGCCTGCAGCGCGTTTTCTCCATGCTCCATCCGGCGGACGGTGTTTTCCAAAAACACGATCGCATCGTCCACCAGAAACCCGATCGCCAGCGTCAAGGCCAACAGCGAAAGATTATCAAGGCTGTACCCCAGCACGCTCATCACGATGAAGGTGAGCAGGAGCGACAGCGGTAGCGCCACGGCGGGAATCAGGGTATCGGTAGCCCGCCCCAGGAAAATAAAGATGACGAGCACCACCAGTATGAATGCAATCAGCAGTGTCAACTTAACGTCGTTGACGCTGTTGGTGATCGACTTCGATCGGTCATACACCGGCATAATCGTCACTGATGGCGGCAGCTGCGCCCGCAATACCGGCTCCAGCGCCCGCACCGCTTTGGCCACCTCCACTGCGTTGGCACCGGCCTGGCGATAAACGGCCACCACCACCGTCGCAGACGGGACGTCCGTGTTGCGCGCCCAGAAGCGCATGCGGATGCGCTCATCCTGCACCGAATCCAGCACCTCAGCCACATCGCGCAGATAGACCGGCTGCCGATCTTTCACCGCGATGATCAGCCCCCCATACTGGCTGGCCTTATCCAACTGTCCTTGCGGCTGCAGCAGCACCGTCTGATGGGCTCCATCAAGCTGCCCGGCCCCCTGATAGGTCGTGCCGCTCTTTACGGCGTTGGCCAAATCTTCGGGCGTCAGGCCACGCGCTGCTAAGGCTGAGGGATCTGCCTTAATGCGCACCGCCGACTGCGTGCCGAAGACATCCACCTTGCTGACACCCGACAAAATGCTGATGCGCTGCCCCACCTGCGTGGTGCCATAATCAAAAAGATCGCCGGCGGTCACTGCGCTGCTGGCCAGCGCCACATACATGATGGGTTGGTCGTTGGGGTTTTGCTTGCTGAACGTCGGCGGGCTGGGCAGATCCACCGGCAGCTTCCCCTGCGCCTGCGTGATGGCCGTCTGCACATCGGTGGCGGCAGCGTCAATGCTCTTGCTCAGCGCAAATTGCAGCGTGAACGAAGAGTGCCCCTGCCCGCTGCTGGAGGTCACCAGTTCCAGCCCGCTGATCTGCATGAACTGGCGTTCCAACGGGGTAGCCACGTTGGCGGCCATGGTCTGCGGACTGGCACCCGGGTAGGTCACCTGCACGCTGATCACCGGATAATCGACCACCGGCAAATCGTTTACGGGCAATGACAGGTAAGCCATTGTCCCAAACAAAATGCAGGAAATCGTCAGCAGCGCCGTCATCACCGGACGGCGAATGAAGGGTTCAGACAAATTCACGGCGTTGCTCCTGGCTGATTGTCGGCGTCTACACTCGCCTTTGTTGCCGGCTTATCACTATGCGAATCAACCTCAGGCGATGGACCGCCATTAGCCGGTTCACCAGCACCCGCATTCGGTGGCCCGCCCGGCCCAGCACCGGGTGGCGGGGGAACCATGACCGGTTTCCCCGGTATCACCATGAACTGCCCCACGATGACCACCTGTTCGCCAGGCTTTACCCCATCTTCAATCACCACATCTCCGCCCTGGCGTTGCCCCAGTTTTACCACCCGCAGTTCAGCGATATGGCTGGCGTTCACCACGTAGACGAAAGGCCCCGTCTGGCTAATCTGGAGCGACTGATCGGGCACCAGCACCGCGTTGGAAATCGTATCGAGCACCAGCCGCACCTTGACCGACTGCCCTGGCCAGAAACGGTGATCCTCATTCTTGAGCGTCGCGCGCAATTTGATCGTGCCGGTGGTGTCTTCCACCGTGTTGTCCAAAAACGTGATCTCCCCCGCGCGGGCATCGGATTGGTTTTCGTCCGGGAGCCACACCAGCGCCTTGACCGTCTTTTTCCGCAAATACTTCTGTACTTCGGGCAGGCGTTTTTCGGTTACGGTGAAATCAACATCGATGGGATCAATCCGCCTCAGCACCACCAGCGGCTGCGGCTGCATCGCCATGACCACGTTCCCCTCGTCGATCATGCGCTTACCCGCCAACCCATTAATCGGGGAATGGATCGAGCAGAAATCCAGATTGGTTTGCGCCGCTGCGGCCGCAGCG
>JBBSFP010000326.1:0-3722 GCA_038238625.1 Tepidisphaerales bacterium | reverse complement strand
GGCAGTATGGTGATTTGATGGTACATTGCACTATACCCAGCCGGCAAATAGCCCAAAAACGCCCGCCCCAGCAGAAACCGCCGCGGCACCCGCCCAGCCATCGCAGCAAGACCTTCATTGGTAAGTAACTCCGGTTGCAGCGGTTCTTTCCACTCGCGGGCATCGGAACTGAACGCAGAATTGTCGCCGCATACAAAAAACTCATCGGGCCCCAGCGTTACCGGGCCGCCGTCATCATTAAATTCACTATACGGTCCGCCCCGGGTGATGCGGACCCCATTCAATCGTGACGTGTAATACACATCCCGCGATAACTTGATGTGCTGTAACTGCAACTTCACCTGTTGTGCTTCTATGGCAGCGGTGGGCAGCGGAAAAACATGGCCGCGCTGGCGCTGCACCAGGTTGGGCACATCCGGTGCGTAGTCTTTAGCAGTGGTCGAAAGCAATTCCTTCCCATCGACGCGCAGGCTGACTCGGTAATCGACGTTCATGAATTCCAATCGCACTGGCCGGGCGCGCCCGTCGCTGGGCATCGCCGCTTCGGCAACAACACCATCCTGGCCGTTAAGTTCGCGCTTAAGAAGCCGAACACGGCTCGGTAACACTTCCGCTGTGAAAATCTGATCCAGCTTGCCGAGCTTTAATCGCAGCGGGCCATCGCCCTCCGCGCGCTTGCAACACAAATCCAGCTTTAGATCCCCTGATCCCGAATCGGGTTCCACATTCACTGCAATGCGAATCTGATCGTAGGGCAACCACGTCAGCGAATGTGTGTGCGGATTGGCATCCGGGTTATAGCGTAACGTTCCGGCACCCTTAAGATTGTCGAACAGGAAGTTACGTCCTGCTGGCCCGTCCTCACCGGTCTGCCACCCCGCCGATGCCTGCTCTTGCTGCCATGGTTGATGCCACGGTACTTTTCGATCCGGGCTGTTGAGCGGATGATGATCGTTGTCATACACCGAGCGCCACATCGCTTCCTGCGCATTACGCGGCTTGGTTTGAATTTCCCAGGTCCGCTGATTCATCGGCTTTTGGGTGTCTCTGGAAACGTAAATGTCCCCGTCAAGAACCATGAGTGTTTCACCGGGGAGACCGGTCAATCGCTTAATGTAATTGACGTTGTAATGGTAGTTGGATGGATTGTCGGTGGTCTTGAAAACCACGACGTCCCATCGCCGGGGGGCTTGCGCCAGGAACTGATACTTTTGTACCAGGATGCGATCGCCGTAATGCACTGCCACGCCACGTCCCCCGGTGATTTCATACCCGCAATTCGGGCAATAAGCGGAATTGGGCTCGTTGATTTTGTCAGGGATGTTCAGCTTTTCGTTGTCGCTCAAATTGTAGGGCGGATCGACATCCCACTCCTGCCCGCAATCGGGACAAACATAATGATAATGGGCCCCCAACAGCGTCGATGCCATCGAACCCGTAGGGATGACAAAGGCCTCGGCGACAAAGGCCCGAAAGATAAACGCCAGGATAAACGCCACCAAAATGCTCTGCAGCGTTTCCTTGATGTGGGTGACTTCGCCGCCGCGCGGGGGTGTAGTGGGCTTTGCGTGAGATTCGATGCGCGCCAGCCGCGGATCCCCTTTGGGCCGGGTCAAATCCGGCTGCCTGGGCGATGCAGGTAGATGCGATGGGTGATCGGGCACCGGCAGATCCATGGGCGCATGTTAAATGAAGTTCATGCCGCTCACAAAGCGCCGCCCAGATCGTCGGGGGCCGCATTGCCCGGCCAGGTGAGGCAAGTCATCACGAGGATTGAGCGCAGCGCAACGTAGCACACAACGCCGCCCCCCCTTTTTTCTGCACTGCTATTATTGGTTGTCCGGGGCCGGAGCCGGGGCCCCCGGTGCAGGCGCCGATGGGGCCGCAGCGGGAGCAGTGGTCGAGTGATGCGCCTTCTCTGCATGCATGGACTTTTCGCGTTCTTTGCCCTTGGCCTCAACCTCGGCCAATTGCGTCTTTTGCTCGTCATTCAGCAAAGCGGCAATATCATCTTTTTCCTTGTCGTCGATCGCCTTGGTCTGCTTATTCACCAGCTTATGAATCTCATCGATCTTCATGCGTTGCTCATCGCTTAAAGTCGTGATTTCACTCCACGGCTTGATAATGCGGATGGTCGCATGAGACGTCGGTTTGGTTGTGGCAGGCTTTTTCATCTCTCCATCGGCCCGGATGATCCCACTTACCGCCAACAATGCTGCCGCCGCGATGGCTAAAAGGTTGCGATTCATCACGAAGTACTCCTGGGAAAAACACAAAGCAAAAGTAAACCCACCGTCATAGTATGCCGCCCCAATGGCGGCTTGGTGGGCGTCGCATTCAATCATACTGTTCCAAGGCCGTCAACGTTGAACGCCTGTCGGAACACCTGAGCGGCCCGGAAGGAGCCCATTTCGGCTCTCTCAGTTGACAGTCCGCAACCCCCACCCTACTGTGATTTTCATGTCGGAAACTACGCAACGCCTGCAGATTTCGGATGAAAAAGATGTCCGGATTGTGGAGTTTATCGAGAAAAAAATCCTCGACGAAGCCTCGATCGAGGAGATCGGCCAGACCGTCGGCGCACTCATCGAAGCCAAAAACAGGCCCAAGTTTCTGCTGGATTTTGTCAACGTGGAGCATCTCTCGTCGGCGGCGCTGGGTATGTTGATCAATGTGAACAATCGCATTAAGAAGCAAAGCGGCCAACTGCGGCTTTCAAACATCCGTCCGCAGATCATGGAAGTCTTTAACATCACTCGGCTCAACAAGGCGTTTCAAATCCTGACCACGCGGCAAGAAGCGCTGGCGAGTTTCGATCAGTAAATTCCCTCCTCGCATGGGGACACGCCCTATGAGTGGATCAAGCGGATCAAAACCACCCCGGCGAAATCCAGCGCCCGCTGGCACTCCAAAAACCAACCTTTCTCCAAAAAACCAGCCTCCGGTTGTCACTGCGGGGCGGCTGAATTTTGACATCCCCTCTGATCTGGCCGCCGGTAATGCCGTGCAGCAGGAAATCATGGCGCGGGTTGAAAAAGCGGGATACAATGAGCATAGCGTGTTCGCAATTCGCCTGGCGCTGGAGGAAGCAATCACCAACGCCATCAAGCACGGCAACAAGCTCGATCCGACCAAGCGGGTGCGCGTTAAGGCATCAGTCACCACCGTGCGCACGGAGATCACCGTCGAAGATCAGGGCCCGGGGTTTGATCGAAAAGGTGTCCCAGATCCAACGCGCGATGAAAACCTGCACAAACTCAGCGGACGCGGCATCCTGCTCATGGAATCCTACATGAACATGGTGCAGTGGACGCGCGGGGGGCGGCGGGTAAAAATGCTGAAAGTCAACGGTCGCGAAGCCGGTTGAAGCATTGTCGATGACAAACGCCACGGCTGTTTCAGCTGCGAGCCGCACATTGGGAGATTGCAACAGATGATCGTTCCGATCCGATCTGATATCCCGCTGCGCGTGCGTCCCTGGATGAACCGGGCGCTGATCATGGTTAACGTGGTCATCTTCCTCGTCGACTGGATGATCCAGCGGCTTGGTCACCCGTCACTGTCAAATCACCTCTCGCTTAACGCGCGCGACCCGGTGCTTTTGCACTTTTTCAGCTATGCGTTTGTTCACGAAGGCGGGCTGCACCTTCTGGGGAATATGCTGGCGCTATACATCTTTGGGTCCAATGTGAATGACCGCCTGGGCCACGCCGGGTACTTGG
>JBBSFP010000325.1:0-3722 GCA_038238625.1 Tepidisphaerales bacterium | reverse complement strand
TAATTTTGGGCTATTTCAGCGGCGCCGCCATGTACTCGTCAATTATTCCAGGCACATCAGAACATACTGCCGCGCTCGGTCCACACAGGTCGCGTGGCGCTGCCAAACTGGTTTTGTAAAGAATGAAAACCGGCACCAAAGTCCGGTATTCCCCATGACGAACATATCCGCCATACAGTCCACCTTCATCGCTTGCATCGATCCACTCATTCATTGGGCGGCGATCGCAAGAAATAATCAAAAAACCACCCGCAACAAAAGTGGCGCACAATCCTGCAACTAATAGTTTTTTAGGGTCGGAGATCATATTCACTGGTGTATCCTATGAGCACGACCCACGTATAGCGAGAAGCCAACAGGGGTCGGCAGTCTCTGTGAAAAGCCAGAGACGTATTCTGCACCGCTGGCTGCTTTTTTCGCTTCTGAGCTCAAAATCTGACATAATTTCCAAAGAGACATCCGAACATCAAGGATTTCGGGACCGGAATGAAAGCTAACCAAGCTACGAGGGACAGAATCACTTTCCAAGTCCCGCAGATCCCGAATCTACGATGCTTCCGTCCATAGATGAGTAAATCAACTACCATCGCCGCTGCGAAAATTGAGACCACAAAATGGGCGAGTCCACCGACCAAGAATACATAATTACTCACTAGGGGTAGCTTCAAGCCGAGCCACCAAATTAGTACACCAGGAATGAGTGAAACACTTAGAAATCCATAACTCAAATTCTCACTTATCGATTGGAAGTATTCTGCATTTGTAAAAAGCGTCAGGCTGACATGGGCCCATATCGTAAATGGCAATATTATCGCAAAAATGATCTTGCGGTATTGTGGCCCCGGCACCTTTTTTAGCTCTTCATATTCAAGAAGCACCATACACCTGACAATGTTTGGGCCTGTGCCATTGTTCGCTTTTACTCGTAATTAGGGGCGGTAAGAAGATGCCCATATCGATTCCAGGGCGATATGATCAAGATCAAGGCACGATCTGCCAAAATTTTCTCCAGATCCCGGGGGGGATTCCTCTGTCTGAGGGGTCCCCAGGTGAAATAAGCTTAAACCGAAGGCAAAAAGGAGTAACCCTCTGTTATTGCAATCACACGTTCTGAACCTGGACTTGGCCAAGGTGGTGCTACTCAGGGACAGGCCCACATCCTACCTCTGCAAACACAAAAATTATTGGCCGAGGCCCTGCTTTTTCGATGATGGTTAAACGATGGCGTACATCATTATAACCAACGACCTTGCCGAAGAGCTTGACCGTCGCGAGTTAACCGGCGGGGGTGCGTTGATTGGGAGAGCGGCGGAGTGCGACCTGGTGATTCATGACATTCTGCTCTCGCGGCAGCATTGCCGAATCGAGCCGCGGGGGGATCGCTGGCAGGTGGTTGATCTGCAAAGCAAGAACGGCACGCACTTAAATGGTGGCCGGGTTCATGGCAGCGAGTTGTTGATGGAAGGGGACAAACTGCGCGTGGGGCGAAGCTATCTGACATTTAAGGATGGGCCTTACCGGTCCGCTGGGGAAAAGGCGCGGGACGACCGGGTTATTCGGCCGATGGATCCGATCGAAGCCCTCAGCGGCACGGTGACGGATTTTGTGTTACCCGAGGAAAGCGATAAGTCCCCCTCAGAAGATGATCTGTTCGATGCCTGCCCCTCATCGCCGGTGCCGCCCAATTATGAAGCGAGCCTCAGTGACAGTGGCGCGTGGAATTTTGATGCTGCTGAACCAGGGGCGGACGCTGACAGTGCCTGGCCGGGTAGCGGGGGTGCCATGACGGCGGTGGCAGTGCATCATGCCGCCGGTCGGATGCGTGCGGTGCCGCGGCCCCTGGTTAAAACGCGTGCCACATCCAGCATGGGTTTGCAGGCGGGGGTGGATTGCCTGAGGCGTAGTGCGGTCGCCCGGGCGCCACAATCGCTGCCGATGGGGTGTATGCGCCGAGCCTGGGTATATGCAGGGCTGGCGGCGGTGATCAGCGTCGCAAGCGCGGTTGTGGTCTGGGGGGCGTGGGTGATTACTCTGCAGCCTCTATGATCGCGCTCATCGAGCCCTGGCAGGTGGCCACGTTCAAATCGCTGCCGTATGCGTGAATCTGCTCGCGCTTGAGCTCCGCTTTTTCCCGGTGGGTCGTTAATACAATCGCACGGCCGGTGCGGTCGATCTGCTCAGCGAGGCAAAACCCCATCTCATCGGGATGCCCGAATAACACCCGCAGCATCTCCATCACATATTCAAATGAATGATCATCATCGTTCAACAAAATCACATGGAATGGCGGCAATTGCTGGGTCTTGTGTTTTGCCTTGACCCGTGGCCGCTCCATGGTCTGCGTGCCAAAACCTTTATCAACTGAGCCGGGGTGTGATTCGTTTAATTCTGTATTGCGTGCTGGAGCGTCGGGGTCGGGAGAATTTGAATTATTGGTACCAAATTGAGAACCCGATCCCTGGCCGGTGGCGACGTGCAACATTTTTTAGACTCCCGCGATGTGGACTGACTTTTGTATCTCTATTCCGCCATTTATCGGACGAAAAAGCAACTAAAATATTGATAGATTTTCACAAACCCGCTTTAGCTGCGGCGTTTATGGCATAAAACGTCCGTTGCCGAGACGACGTGTTTGATGACAATGCGCCCCGTGCCCCAGGGATCGACAGATTCACCCGTGTTTAGACCGCCCGCCACAAGTGCCTGGCGGCGCTGGCGCGTGCTGAGCCGGTTCCCGGTTCGCCTGGTGCCTGATGAGACCCACGTCCCTGCCCTCAACCATCCGCATCAACGCCTGGCCACCGTTCTGGCATTACTTCTGGGGATCGCTTTCACATTTTGCCTGGGGGGGTATCAATTCGGCAAGAGCAATCACACGGTCTACCTGCTGGATGCGATGCGTCGGTCGCAACCGAATTTGTTGGCCCATGATTGGTTTGTCACGCACACGTTTCAATACCACGATGGTTTTGCACGGCTTACGGCCCTGCTGCTGAACGCCGGACTTTTGCCAGCGGGATTCTTCAGCGGCTACGCGCTATTGGTGGTTCTGCTGCACCTGGGGTGGCTGGGGCTGGTGCGTCAGGCCGGCGGCTCGCTGCGCGTATACATGCTGTCGGTGACGATGTATTACCTGTCAGCCGGCGGCACGGGCCTGGGGATGTACCGCTTCCTGCAGGACAGCGCCTTTTTACCGAGCAACATTGCCAACATCGCCATGCTGTGGGCGGTCCTGCTTTTACTGCGTCGCAACTGGATGGGGGCTGGAGCGTGCCTGGGGGCGGCGGGTTTCTTCCATTTGAACCATGCGATCATCGGAATGGCCCTGTGGGGATCGTACACGGCGTGGACCTATTGGCACGGGGGCCGGCCTGCCGATCTGGCGCCGGAAACGCCGATGCCCGACGCATCAGCAAAAACGGTTCGGCGGCATCTCTTATCCTGGGGCATCGGCACCGCCGCACTTTTGGCGCTGGCGCTGCCGAACGCCATGGCGGCGGTGGTTTTCTCCATCACGCATCCGGACCCCCTCCCCTTCCAACAGTTCGTCGAGCTCTACGCGCGCATTCGCCACCCGCATCACTATGACCCCTCCACCTGGCCGGTAGCACTGTGGGTTTGCGTCGCCTGGCCGATCCCTTTGGCGATTGCCGAGTGGCGGCATCGCGGGGCCAAATCGTTCGCGGCGTTGGCGATTTTCTTCGCCGCGCTGCAGGTCATCG
>JBBSFP010000324.1:0-3737 GCA_038238625.1 Tepidisphaerales bacterium | reverse complement strand
CAATACTCGTAGCCATTGGAGCGGTGATCCGGATAGTAGTGATGGTAGGCCGAAAAACACCAGCCCCCGGTCCCTTCCAGATAGTAGCGAAAATTCGCGTCAACCATGTCCTGCGGCACACCAGGCGCGCCACCAGAATGCACGCTGGCGTTGACGTAAATGTTTTGCAGAAGTGCCATGCGCTGCGCGTCGGGGCGCTGCCACATCGCCACCAGGTAATCATTCCATTCGGTTGGTGGGCGGATGGTGAAATCTGCGGTGGCTGAGACGATCCTGCCATCAGGGGCCGTAGTGGTGAGGGTGAGTAGGTGGTGCATTGCCAGCACATTGGTGGGGGTGATCTCAAAAAAAATCGCCCGTGCCGGCGCATTGGCGAGTTGGCCGCGCGGCGTCACAGCCGCAGCAGCGGGAAACGTCTGCTCCATCAGCAGTCGGCCCAGGGAATCGCTGAGCGTTGCCTTCAGCGCGACAGTCTCATCTGCCTTGGGAATCCATGGCAACACGAATTGCCCATGCACGGTTTGACCGCGATCAATGGCACGTTCGATCAGCACCAATGGCTGTTGGATGCCAAGCGGACCGATCATCGGCGCAGCTGGAATCTGCTCAGCCTTGAGCGAATTACGAGGTGGATCGTTCTGCGCTGGCAAATGTGGGGGTTCCACCACCGGCATGGTCATCGCCACTTTGGGCGGTGCCGAGAAAGACGTTTGCGCACATAAAACACCCAGCGCGCTTGCCGCTAATTTCAGATAGAGTTCAACAAACGGGCAATGTTTCATAATGTTTTCCAGAAAAATTATTCGACGGGAACTTCGCGCTTCTGGGCGCTCGAACGATAGATAGCGTCCAGAATGCTCTGCACCGTGCGTCCTTGTTCGGCGGTGGGCATCGGTTGGCGATTCTCGGTAATGCAGTTGACGAAGTGCAACATCTCCTCCATCGCCGGGTCGTTGGGGGCAAAGTGTGGTTTGACGTCTACGAGATGACCCACCTCTTCGCCATAGAAGTGCGGGAGGTCAAACCCTTTTAATTCAACGCCCCCTCGCGTGCCCATGAGCCGCACCCCGTTTTCAGGTTGCATGAACTCGACGTTGATTGCCCAGGAGACGTTGACCTGCAGCGACGCTCCATTGTCGAATCGAACGATCGCCACCGCGTAATCATCCACATCTTTTTTGCCATCCGGAACTGGCTTTCCCCACATCCCGATGTAGTGATAATCATCGAGCTTCTTCCAGTTGTTGTAGGTGAATCCGCTGACCGCCACAGGTTTAGGAAAATCCATGAGGTAAAGCGCTAAATCGAGCATGTGAACACCGATATCGATCAGCGCGCCTCCTCCGGACATGCTTTGCGTGGTGAACCACCCTCCAAATCCCGGAATGCCGCGGCGTCGATACCAATACGTTTGGCCGACATAAATATCCCCGCATTTGCCATCGGCGACGAATCGCTTAAGCAACTGCACAGAGGCCCGAAACCTGTTCATCATGCCCATCTGCAAAACCTTGCCGCTTCTTTTGTGCGCGGCCAGGATGGCATCGCTTTCCCCCACGTTCATGGCCATCGGTTTTTCCAGAAATACATGTTTACCGGCGTTGAGCGCGGCGATCGCCTGCTCGGCGTGAAATTTATTAGGGGTACCGATGACAACCGCTTCGATGCTTCGGTCGGCAAGCATCTGGTGATAGTCGGCGTAAGCCCTGGCCACGCCGAAGGTTTTGACGGCATCTTCGGCAACCTGCGGGTTGACGTCCGCGACCCCAAGCAGATCCAGTTTCAGTGCCTGGGCGTTTTTGATGTGTCTTTTGCTGATGTTCCCCGCACCGATGAAACCGAATTTGAGGGGCATCTGGTTCTCCTTGACCCTTGGCGATTTCGCGCAGCGGAATCTGAACCGGCCTACTCTGCCCCGGATCATTCCGCGCGGTTAATCAACTCGTTGTCGTACTGCTCTTCCATCTTGCGAACGGTTTGTGCCAGGTCGGCGTCTTTTTCGATGGCTTCGCTGACTTGCAGTTCCCACGATGTGCTGGCAGCGCGAAGGCGTTCAAGATCGACCGGTGCATTGAGCAAATGCGCCAGCCGACGTGTAACGGCTTCAATACTCAGCGGATTAAGCCCCTGCAAATACCCGGGAATTTCGGCGGCGATCGAAATCATCTCCACCTTTTCCTGTGGGGCGCGGTGTACCAGGTAGCTGGCGAAGCTGCCGGGTCCTTCGTAGTCGCTTGGGCGAATGTCGTTGTCAGTCAGCAGCGGCAGCAGCTCAGCGCGCGATACCGATCCATACATGCGCGGCTCACGCGTGTGCGGAACAGTCCCCCCGAAGCTACCCATGAAGATGATGCGCTTAACGTTCATGCGGCGGGTAATTTCAAAAATGCAATCGCCGAAGCCAATCCAGTCGATGTTGGGTTCTTTTCCCAGAAAGAATGCGAGGTTGGCCGTGACATCGGCGACGACTTCGTTTTCAACCATTTCGAAGGATTCGACCAGCCCACCGGTATGCTTGACAGAGGGTCGAAACAGGGCCGAAACCTCCATCGATCCAGGAAAGTTGTCGATGTAAAAACCACCGGCCTGCACTTGCGCCACGGGCACGAGCGTTCGCCCCTGCATGAGGTTTCTGACGGTCCCCGTTGAAACCAGGCCGCCGTCCATCCATCCTGTCAGCGCCAGCAACAACGTCGCATCATTCATCGGAGGCGATTCAAGAATTCGCAATCGCTCAGGTTCCATTGGGCGGTCAGTGTACGGGTAATGACAACGTCGTTCCACCGGATAAACTCATGGAATGACTGATACGTCAACGATCACGCCAGAACTTCGAACATTCATCGAAGCGCAGCACATTTTTTTCGTAGCCAGCGCTCCCAGCGGGCCGGGCGGGCATGTGAATCTGTCCCCAAAGGGGCTCGACAGCTTCCGAGTGTTTAGCGAGAGCCGGGTTGGATATCTCGATCTGACCGGAAGCGGCAACGAGACTGCCGCCCACATTGTCGATAATGGGCGGGTAACGCTGATGTTTTGTGCTTTTGAAAGCAAGCCGCAGATCGCACGGCTGTATGGTCAGGGCATCGTGGTACTACCGGATGATGCGCGCTGGCCGGTGTTGATCGAACAATTTCCGAAATACCCCGGTACCCGCCAGATCATCTTGATGGATGTGGTGAGAACACAAATCTCCTGCGGCATGGGGGTTCCGCTGCTGAGTTTTGCGGGCAGCCGCAAGCAATTGGTTGACTGGGCCAAGCGCAAAGGCGAAGACGGCATGGCCGCTTATCGCGATCGCAAGAATCGCGAGAGCATCGACGGCCTTCTCGCGCCGTGGCCAAAGGATTGAAGCAGCTGCCAAGTCTACAGTTTCACTGACTTGACCAAATCCTTCACGTGTTGCACGCTGGTGTTGAATGCTTCCCGTTCCTGAGGATCAAGTTCGATTTCGATGATTCGTTCGACCCCGGCGGTGCCGAGTACGCACGGCACGCCTACGAAAAACCCACCCACCCCGTATTCCTTCTCGCAGTAGGCGGCGCAGGGGAGAATACGTTTTTTATCTCGTATGATTGATTCAGCCATCTGCACGGTTGCGGCAGCGGGGGCGTAGAATGCGGAGCCTTTTTCCAGAAGTTGGACAATTTCCGCGCCCCCGTTGCGGGCGCGCTTGATGATTTCTTCCAGCCGCGCGGCCCCCACCAGTTGCGTGATTGGTATACCCCCGGCAAAGGTGT